>NZ_JAKMRU010000001.1:0-204758 GCF_025772235.1 Campylobacter sp. IFREMER_LSEM_CL1085
TATAGAGGAAAATATAGAGGAAAATATAGAGGAAAATATAGAGGAAAATATAGAGGAAAATATGAGCGAAATTTTAGACGATACACAAGATGAGTTTGCAAATTTAAATGAAAATGATATTATGTTGGCTTTAGGCGAAGAGCTTGCTCCAGCTATTGTAGAAAAGAAAGAAGAAAATAGATTAAGCACTCAAGAAAAAATAGAAAATTTACAAGAAGATGAAATGGTAAATGAGCTTAGTAAGAGTATAGCTCAAACCATTACTTCAAGTATTACTGATGATACTTTAAAAGCAGCCTTAAAAGGTATGAAGATGAATATAAACATCAATATAAGCTTTGATGAGGATAAACATTGAGCGGTCAAATTTTAATTATTTCAGGGCCAAGTGGAGCAGGTAAGAGTACCTTGCTTCAAAAACTTTTTAAAGAAAAAGATAATATTTATTTTTCTATTTCAAGCACAACAAGAGCTCCTAGGGAAAATGAAAAAAATGGAGTAGATTATTTTTTTATCAGTGAAGAAGAATTTAAACAAGGTATAGAAAAAGGTGATTTTTTAGAATGGGCTTTAGTGCATAAAAATTACTATGGTACATCGTTAATTCCTGTAAAAAAAGCATTGCAAGAGGGTAAAAGTGTCATTTTTGATATAGATGTGCAAGGCTTTTGCATAGCTAAAGAAAAAATGCCTAATTATATTACTTCTGTATTTATCACAACTAAAGATAAAAAAGAACTTGAAAAAAGATTGCTTAAGCGAAATACTGATAAAATAGAAGATATTAGCAAAAGATTAGAAAATGCTAGTGATGAAATGGCTTATTTGGATCGATATGATTTTTTAATCATAAATGATGATCTAGAAAAAAGTTATAGGGAGCTAGAAGCAGTTTTTGAAGCTTCAAAATTAAAAAGTACAAAACATGATTTAAAACAAATTCAAATTCAATGGAATAAAGGAGAATAAAATGCATATGCCAAGTGGAACCCAATGGTTAATTATATTACTTATTGTAGTATTACTTTTTGGTGCTAAAAAAATTCCAGAGCTTGCTAAAGGTTTAGGAAAAGGTATTAAAACTTTTAAAGATGAAATGAATACTGATGATGATAAAAAAATCGTTCAAGAAGATGCACAAAAAATTGAAAAAATCAACGAAAAAGATGTGCTAGTAAAAGAAAATAATGAAGAAACAAAAAAAGCTTAAGGCGATATGTTGAAAACTTTAGTTTATAAAGAAATTAAAGAGAAACTAGGAAGAGATTTTATCTTAGAAAATCCTAAGAATAAAAATTTAGCCCATTTTGCTACACCTTTGGCTTTTTCTTTAGCTAAAGAATTAAGGCAAAACCCTATAATAATTGCTAATGATATTGTTGCTAAGTTAAAAGATTGTGATTGTTTTGAAAGTGTAGAGGCTTTAAATGGTTATGTAAATTTTAAGCTTTCAAAGGCTTTTTTAAATTCTTTGTCTACGCAAGCTTTGAGTGATAGTGAAAATTTTGCAAAAGATGAAAAAAAAGAGCAGAGTTTTTTACTTGAATATGTTAGTGCAAATCCAACAGGACCTTTACACATAGGGCATGCTAGAGGGGCTATTTTTGGTGATACTTTAACTAGGGTTGCTAGACATTTAGGATATAAATTTGATACAGAATATTATGTTAATGATGCGGGTAATCAAATTTATCTTTTGGGTCTTTCTATATTGCTTGCAGTAAAAGAGCATTGTTTAAAAGAGCAAGTTCGATATCCTGATGAGTATTATAAAGGTGAATATATCGTAGATGTAGCAAAAGAGGCTTTTGCTGAATTTGAAAAAGATTTTTTTATAGAAGGAAATATTCCACAATTAGCGCTTTGGGCTAAGGATAAAATGCTAAAAATTATTAAGCAAAATTTAGCCGATGCTAAGATATTTATTGATACTTATGTGAGTGAAACAAGCTATTATAGTGAATTAGAAAATACTTTAAAAGCCTTAAAAGAGCATGGTGGTACTTATGAGCAAGATGGTAAAATATGGCTTGCATCAAGTGCTAAAGGTGATGAAAAAGATCGTGTGATTATTAAAGATAATGGAAAAGGAACTTATCTAGCTGCTGATATAGTTTATCATAAAGATAAAATGAGTCGTGGTTATGATAAGTGTATCAATATATGGGGGGCTGATCATCACGGCTATATTGCTAGAATGAAAGCTGCTATGGAATTTTTAGGTCATGATAGTCAAAATCTTGAAATTATCTTAGCACAAATGGTTTCACTCTTAAAAAATGGCGAGCCTTATAAGATGAGTAAAAGAGCAGGAAATTTCATTTTAATGGGTGATGTTTTAGAAGAACTTGGTAGTGATGTGCTAAGATATATTTTTATCAGTAAAAAATGTGATACGCATTTGGAATTTGATGTAGATGAGTTTAAAAAAGAAGACAGCTCTAATCCTGTGTATTATATTAATTATGCTCATGCGAGAATTCATCAAGTATTTGCCAAAGCAGGTAAGAGTGTAAATGATGTTATATATGCTAAATTTGAGAGTTTAAATGAAGATGGTATGAATCTTTTGTTTGAAAGCTTAAATTTAAAAGCAGTACTTAATGATGCATTCGAATCAAGAGCCTTGCAAAAAATTCCTGATTATTTAAAAAATTTAGCCTCTTTATTTCATAAATTTTATAATGAAAATAAAGTTGTTGGCTCAAGCAATGAAGATGAGCTTTTAAAACTTTTTGCCATATGTGCCTTGAGTATTAAAACAGCTTTTGCACTCATGGGAATAGAGGCAAAGAATAAAATGAATCACGATTAATTTTGATCGTGATTTTTGCTTTTTTTAATACTTCTTGTCATCATAAAGCTTTGTTCAAAAAATAAAAGCAAGGTTATGCTTACTCCTACTGCTAGAGCTAATGTTACCGAAAGTGTTGTAAAGAAATAATCAAAAAAATGAATCAAAAAATTAGTTTTTTCGCCAATATCCTCTGAGCGTATAAAAGAAATCAAATACAATATAGCTTTGTATGCGTAAATTCCGGGTATCATAGGGATAAGAGCAGGAAAAGCTATAATTTCAGCAGGTGTTTTAAAAATCTTAGCCAAAAACAAACCAAGACAACCTATGCTAAAAGAAGCTATAAAGGTCGCAATAGCTAAAGTTTGAAAGCCAAAATACCCCATTAGAGTAAAACGCATACCATGTGCTATGGCGGCTAATATGGCTGAGAGTATGAGTGTTTTAAAGGGCGGATTACACACATAAGCAAAACCAAATCCTGTTAAAGCTGCAAAAAACATATCCCAAAGTATAGAAGAATAATCAATCATCTTAAAATTCCAAAGTCACTAATGCTAAGAGTGGTATAAATTCCAATAGCAATACAGCATACCAATATCGCCACACTAATAATACGACTAAAACCCATAAGTATGTGATCTTTTAAAATATCTATAATTGAGTTTATAAAATAAACTCCAGGTATTAAATACAAGATACTAGAACCCAAAGCAATATTTGCTTCTTGTATAAGCTTTAAATCCACTCCAAAAAACACAATAAAAGAAGATAAAAAAGAGCAAAAAATATATTGAATTCTTAAATCAATTTTTATTCTAGTGAGTAAAACTCTCAAACTAAAACCCACCAAAGTAGCTAAAAATACAAATAAACATCCATAAAAATCTCCCCCAAATAGCTTACAAAAGGCCGAATTTGCTGCTGAAACTAAAAATAAATTAGCTAAAAAAGGATTTCTTTTGGTTTGTTTGAGTTTTAAAAGAGAAATTTTGGCTTCTTCTAGGTTATATTTATGATCATGAATTTGCCAACTTAATGCACTAAGTTCTAAAATAAGTTTAAAATTAATATGGTTGTGTTTGTTAGGTATGATGTAGGTTCTTTGTATAGAGTTATCATCTTTATCAAAAATATTTAGCGTAGTATGATGAAAGAAAAAATTCATATTAATTTCATAACCATACGCATTAGCTATCCTTCCAACGCATTTTGCTACTCTTGCTGTGTAAGTTCCTGCACTTAGAAAAACGCTAATATATTCGATTAAAAAATTAGTTAAATTTTGAATTGATGGTTTTTGCATAAATATTCTTTAAAATAGTTTTTAAAGATTTTATCAAAATTAAAATATAAAATCTTATAAATTTAAAATATTTTTGTAAAAATATTAAAAACATATGCACTAGGTAATTTAAGGAAGTTAATAAAATTTAAGTGTGATTTTTCTTTTTTTGTATATAAATATAGATAGTTAAAAGCATACTTATAAAAATAATACAAGCAATAATAACAAAATGTAGATATTCTTTAAGTAAGTCTTCATTTTTACCTAAAATATAACCTAATATAAGTAAAATTAAACACCAAATTCCAGCTCCTAAACTAGTATAAAATATAAATTTTTTCAAATTCATTCTTGCAAGTCCAGCAGGTAAGGAAATGTATTGACGCAATCCAGGGATTAATCTACCACTAAATGTTGATATTTCACCATGTTTATTGAAAAAGGCTTCAAACTGAGCAAATTTTGTTTCATTAACTCCAAAATATTTACATATTTTTAAAATAACATTACGCCCTAAAAAATAACATAAGTAATAATTTAATAAAGCACCCAAAAGAGCTCCAAAAGTCCCACAAAGTAGACATAGCCAAAAGTTAAGTTCGTTTTGATGAGCTAAATATCCAGCAGGTATCATCACTACTTCACTAGGAAAAGGAAAAAAGGAGCTTTCTATAAACATAAGAAAGATAATCCCCCAGTAACCCCAATCTTTTGTAAGAGTAAGTAAAAAATCTATAATATCACCAAGCATAAATACCCTTTAATTTTTTAAACTAATGATATAAATTTAGTTTTAATGTTTTAAAAATATAGCATGGCTTTTGCACAAATGACTATTAAAATACATAAAATCAAAGCAATCAAGTGAGATTTTAAAGGATCTTTTCTTTTTAAAATTCTTATAAAAAACAAAGAATAACAAGTTAAAGCTAACATTGTTATTAGTAGCAAAAGCTTGATAAATAAAAATACTCCAAAATTGCTTGCAAAAAAATCCCAAAAAGAATTAAATTCATAAAAACTTAAAAGATAAAAACCACTCAATAAAAGTAAGATAAAAATACTAGCAAAAATAAAAATACTTGATTTGGCATAGGCTTTTTTAATTTTATCGCAATCTTCTTTGCTTTCGTGTTTATAAGCAAAGCAATAAACACAAACATCAAAAAATACATAGGCTATAAAAAATATAGCACAGATAAGATGAATACAAATAAAAATAAAATGCATAACTAATCTCCTTAAAAAATCATAGCACAATTTTAAGGAGATGTAAAATTAAAGTTTTTCTAAAATTTGGATAGTTTTGATTTTATCTCCTGCTCTAATGCTATCTAGTACTTCTAAACTTTCTTTGTCTTCAGGATTGATTTGTCCAAAGATAGTATGCACTCCATCTAAATGAGGTTGTGGGCTGTGACAAATAAAAAATTGTGAACCACCTGTATCTCTACCAGCATGAGCCATAGATAAGCTACCTCTTAAGTGCTTGTGTTTTTGATCGTCACATTCACATTCTATCTCATAACCAGGGCCACCTGAACCTATACCATAAGGACAACCACCTTGTATTACAAAATTTGGAATCACGCGGTGAAAAACAAGCTCATCATAAAAACCTTCATTGGCTAAGTTGGCAAAATTACACACAGTTTGTGGTGCTTCATCGGGAAATAATTCTAATTTCATATCACCTTTTTCGGTGCTAATGATAGCAAAATTGTATTTTTTTGCATCTTTTATGTCGATTTTTTTAAGCATTTTTTGCTCCTATTCTATGTTGGTATAAACTGCTTGTACATCATCATCATCTTCTAATTTATCAAGCAATTTTTCAATATCAAGAAGTTGCTCTTCGCTAAAGCTTACGGGGTTATTAGCAAGATATTCAAGTCCTGCTTTTTTAAGCACTAAGTCTTTTTTTTCTATGGCGTTACTAAGTTCACCAAAAGCAGTGTAATCACCTATAATTAGTAATTCTTCTTCATTTTGTTCAAGTTCTTCAAGTCCCGCATCAATGAGTTCAAGTTCAAGTTCTTCTAGATCTCCATCATATTTTTCAAGATGAAAAACAGCTTTATGTGAAAACATAAAAGTCAAAGAGCCATTTTGTAAAATTTCTCCACCATTTTTGCTAAAAATTGCTTTTACATTAGCCACTGTGCGTGTAGGATTATCACTCATACACTCAACAATGATTAAAGCCCCATGTGCTGCTTTTCCCTCATAGTGGATATTTTTAATATCAGCACTATCTTTTCCACTTGCTCTTTTAATAGCTGCATCGATATTGTCTTTTGGCATATTATTAGCTTTTGCAGTAGCTATGGCACTACGAAGCTTTGGGTTCATATCAGGATCAGCTCCGCCTTCTTTTGCTGCTACTTGTATAGCCTTTGCAAGTTTTGGAAAAAGTTTGCTCATTTTATCCCATCTTGCTTCTTTAGAGGCTCTGCGATATTCAAACGCTCTTCCCATAAATTCTCTCTTTCTTATATTGTTTTAAAGTTAAAAGTATAAACTAAGAAGTCTAAATTTGATTTTAAAGGAGCAAAAGAGTGATCAGAAAAGCTAGGAAAGATGATGTTAAAAAATGCATACAATTGCTTGCTTTGGCAATGGATCATTTTATATATAAACTTAGTGGCTATAATGATCATCAAAAAGCCATAGAGGTTTTAGAAAATTTCTTCACTCAAGAAAATAATCGTTTAAGCTATGAAAATATATATGTTTATGAAGAAGATAATGAAATTTTAGGTGTGATTTGTTTTTATGATGGGGCTTTGGCAGATGAGCTAGATAAGCCTTTAAATGAGCATTTAGAATTTTTAGGAATTAATGAAAAAGTTTTAAAAGAATGCGATAATGAGTTTTATTTAGATAGTATTTGCGTAGATGAAAAGGCAAGAGGGAAAGGCATTGCTAAGAAATTGATTGAATATGCCTTCGATGAATCTTTGAAAAATGATAAAAAACTTTCATTAATCGTAGAAGATGAAAATATAAATGCAAAAATGCTTTATGAAAAAATGGGTTTTAAATTTATAAAAAATAAAATTTTTCACACTTATAAATATGAATACAGAGAAAAAGGAGAATAAATGATTATAAAAACTAAAAATATTAATTGTCAAAGTTGTGTAAATTTAATCAAAGCTTCATTGGAAGATGAATTTGGTGCTATGCAAATAAGTGTTGAAAATAAAAGCATAGAGATTGATTTAAAAGCAGAGCAAGTTGAAGAGTTTAAAAAACAATTGCAAGATTTAGGTTTTGAGACAGATGAAGCATGAATTAAAGTTAAAAATAGGCAATATGACCTGTGTTAATTGCTCTAATGCTATAGAAAAAGTTTGTGCAAAAATTGATGGGGTAGAAGATGTAAGTGTTTCTTATGTCAATTCTAGTGGAGTGTTTTTGCTTAAAGATTTATCTTTAGAAGCAAAGATCAAAGAAAAAATTAAGGCTTTGGGTTTTGAGATATTACAAGAAGAGCAAAATTTATACGAATTTAAACTTAAAGAGCTTAAAAATATGAAAACAAAGCTTATTGTGAGTATAATTTTAAGCTCTATTGTGATGTATTTTGAAATGTTTGTTCAAGGAAATGTTTCTGCTTTAATTCAAATGTTTTTATCTATGATAGCGATTTTTTATTATGGAAAAGGTTTTTTTATCCACGCTCTTAAAGGATTAAAACATAAAAATTTAGATATGAATACCTTGATATCCTTAGGTGCTTTTACTTCTTTTATATATTCTTTTTTTGTGTATTTTGAGGTATTTAGTAAAGATGGTTATTTGTATTTTAGTGGCGGAGCGATGATTGTAAGCTTTGTTTTATTAGGTAAATACTTAGAAGAAAAGGCTAAATTTAAATCCTTAGAATATCAAAACAAACTAAAAAATATAGATATTAAAAAAGCTAATATAATCTTAGAAGATGCAAGTATAAAAAGCATACCTAGTGCTTTTGTAAAAGAAAATGATGTGATTTTAGTAAAAGAGGGTGAAAGCGTTGTTGTTGATGGGGTGATTATAGCAGGCGAGGCTGAGGTTGATGTGAGTTTTTTAACAGGAGAATTTTTACCACTTTTGAAAAAGCAAAATGATGAAATTCTAGCAGGAAGTGTGTTGATTAATGGAAGCTTAAAGATTAAAGCTAGTAAAAAGGCGATTGAAAGCTCATTAGAACAAATTAAAGATCTTGTTTTTAAAGCAGGCAATATCAAAACACCTTTAGCAAATTTAGCTAATAAAATTTCAGCTTATTTTGTAGCTTGTATTATTGTTTTATCGCTTTTTGTGTTTGTTTTTTGGTATTTTAAAGAAGGAGTCAACGCAGCATTTTTACATGCTTGTGCCACTCTTTTAATCTCTTGTCCTTGCGCTTTGGGCTTAGCAACCCCTATAGCCATAGTTAGTGCTTTAGCAAATGGTGCAAGAAATTTTATCTTAGTAAAAAATCCAGCGGTATTAGAGAATTTAGCTAGTATAAAACTTGCTATTTTTGATAAAACAGGCACTTTAAGTCAAGATGATTTAAGTGTTTATAAGCATGATCTAACTCAAGAAAATTTTCAAAAACTCACGCAAATTGAAAATTTAAGCTCACATCCAATCGCAAAGGCTTTTACTAAAAAATTGAATGTAAATTTAAATTTACAAGGAAAATTAAGTGTTTTAGTGGGTAGTGGTTTGCTTTATGAGGAAAATGATGATAAATATTTAATAGGCAATGAAAAATTAATGCTTGAAAATAGTGTTGATATACAAAAAAGCAAGCAATTTTTGCAAGAATTTGAAGATCAAGCACCTATATGTTTGTATTTTGCAAAAAATAATATTTGTCTTGGTGGGGTTTGTTTAAAAAATGAACTTAAAAACGAAGCTAAAAATTTGATAGCAAATTTAAAACAAAAAGGTATAAAAAGTATTATTTTAAGTGGTGATAATAAAAAAAGTGTTACTAAAATAGCAAATGAACTTAATGTTGATGAATATTATTCTGATTTAAAACCTGAGCAAAAACTTGATTTCATAAAAGAAAAAATCAAAAAAGAAAAAGTTCTTTTTATAGGAGATGGTATCAATGATGCTCCTGCTTTAAATTTAGCTAGCGCAAGCATAAGTTTTTCTAAAGCAAGTGAGCTTGCTAAAAAAAGCGGAGATTTGATTTTGATAAAAGATGATTTATCTTTAATAGCTTATTGTTTTGAGCTTTCTCAAAGAACTAAAAATATCATCAAACTTAATCTTTTTTGGGCTTTTGTTTATAATGCTTTATGTATTCCCATTGCGGCAGGTCTTGTGTCATTTATAAGTCTTAGTCCGCATTTGGCAGCTTTAGCAATGTGTTTTAGTTCGGTAACGGTTGTAGTCAATTCTTTAAGATTGCGTTAGATATTTCAGTTTTATTTAATATTTGTTGTATTATATTAATATAATTTTAACAAAAAGGAGTATTTAATGAATTGCAATTGTAGTTTTTCTATGATGAGTGTAATAAGATATTCTAAAATGATTATCTTGCTTACCGTTGCCTCTTTGGCTGCTATTGTTGTTTTTGGTAATATAACTGATTATAATTCAAATTTTCAGTTTGTAAAACATGTTATGAGTATGGATACTAAGCCTGATTATTTAGGTAATGCTATTATTTATAGGGCTATTACAAATTCTACGATCCATCATATTGCCTATATCTTTATTATTTGTTTTGAAGCTTTTATTATGCTGACTGCTTTAAAAGGTGCTTTAGATATGTTTAAAGCAAGAAATTTAGATGCAAAAACTTTCCATGAAGCTAAAAAAATTGGAATCATTGCTTTAACTTGTTGTTGTTTGTTATGGTTTTTTGGTTTTCAAGTGGTGGCTGCAGAGTGGTTTGGCATGTGGATGAGTAAAACTTGGAATGGTTTGCCTGATGCTACTAGATTAGTAACCTATATGCTTTTAGCGTTAGTTTATATTAGTATTAAAAACGATGATTAAATCACAAACTCTCTGTTGAGGGTTTGTGGAAAATATAAAATGTTTTTATAATGATTGAGCTTGTAAATATTTACTTCTTCTTTTTTTGTAATTATTCCATAATTTAAAGAACAAAAAAATTAAAGCTAGGCTCAGTGCTAAAAAATGTGGAATTTGCGGTATTTTTGCAGATAAAAAATAATGCCAAGATACTAGTAAAAAGCAAAAATAGCCAAGTTTTCTTATCTTACTTAATTTTTTAAAAAGCTTAAATGAGCTTATAAACATAAGTGTGAGTATAAAAAAGCTTATAAAACCACTAAATTCTAAATTTTTACTAAAAGTATCTTTGAAAAAAAGCATTAAATCTAAATTTTTACTAAAAGCAAAGTAATTAAAAAAGTGAATCAAAACCCAAAAAAATGCATAAAAACCTAAAAATTTAGGGTAATCTTTTGTGTGTTTATACTTTAAAAGTGAAAAAAATAGGCTTAATCCAAAAAAGATTAAGCCAAATACACCACTATAAAAATATACAGATTTTACAATATCAAATTCTTGCATGATTTGATAAACACTAAAAACAATACTTAAAACAAAAGCTAAAAATCCACTGATATTATAAACTTTTTTGCTCATTAAAAATTAACCTTTAAATCCATATCTTTATACAAATGCGCTACTTCTTTTTCATAGCCATTAAACATTTGCGTAGGCTTAGTGAAAAAATCTCCCAAAGGACGCTCGTTTGCTTGAGACCATCTTGGGTGCGAGACATTTGGATTAACATTAGCATAAAATCCATATTCTCTAGGGTTTGCTAACTCCCATGTGCTTTTAGGTTGTTCTTTGGTAAATTCTATTTTTACAATAGATTTTATACTTTTAAAGCCATACTTCCATGGAACTACAAGGCGAATCGGTGCTCCATTTTGTCCTAATAAAGGCTTTTTATACATGCCCACAGCCATAAGTGTTAGTGGGTGCATAGCCTCATCTAATCTTAAGCCTTCTACATAAGGATAATCAAGAGTTGGAAAAAATGAGGCTTGATCGGCAAATTGATTTTTATCAAAAAGAGTGGTAAATTTTATAAATTTAGCCTCACTTTTAACTTTACATTTTTCTATTAAAGCACGCAATTCAAAACCAACCCAAGGCACCACCATGGACCAAGTTTCAACACAGCGAAATCTATAAATTCTCTCTTCTAATGGAAAAGCCAATAAATCTTGCATAGTTAAAGTCAAAGGTTCTTCAACTTCCCCGCTAACTTCTATTTTCCAACCATTTGTGTTGAAATTTTTTGCAAGCTCAACAGCTCTTTTTTTATCAGTAGAAAATTCATAAAAATTAACATAATTAGTTGCAATTTTTTCTTCACTTAAATTTAATTTTTCATTGTTAGGATCAGGAAAGAAATTTAATGCCATTAATTCAGATTGAACTAAAGCTGAACTAACTAAAGCTCCAGCACCTAGTTTTAAAAAATGGCGTCTTTTGTTATATAATTGTTCGTTTGTGATATTCATGAAGCATCCTTTATATATTTTGTGATATTAAAACATATAAAGGAAAATAGAAGGATAATTTTTATTATTTTATAAAAAATATTTTTAAAAAATTACCTCATTATTTTCAGATAGAGCAGGGTTGTTTTTTGGAAATGGAGAAGTATTGGTGTAGTACTCTCTTTGTTTTTCATAAATTCCTTGATAAACCCCTTTTGGGATGATAAATTTTCTAGCACTATCAGGATAAAGTTCTAAGTATTTTGTTAAAAATTCTTTAAAAACCGGCGCAGCAGTTCTTGCACCACCTTCTATTTGTTTCATAGGCTTATTATCATCATTTCCATACCAAATGATAGCTTCTATTTCAGGAGTTAAGCCACAAAACCACGCATCTATACTTTTATTTGAAGTACCTGTTTTTCCAGCTATTTCAATCCCTTCTACTCTAGCATTACGCCCAGTGCCTTTTTTTACAACATTTTGCATCATATCATTGACTAAAAAGGCTTGTTCAGGTTCGCTGATTTTTCTTTCTCCGGAATTAAATTCTACTACTATTTTACCATTTTTATCGATTATTCTTTTAATGAGTAATAAGTCTTTTTGCACACCATAGTTTCCAAATACCGTGTAAAGTTTAGCATAATCATAAATGGAAATTCCAAAGCTACCCAAAACTATAGATAAATCAACTGGTATGTTTTCAAAGCCCATAAATTGAAGCTTATCGTGGATTACATCAAGTCCTAGGGCAAGAGCTAAATTTATGGTAGCTAGGTTTCTTGAGCCAGTTAGCGCTTCTTTTAAACTTATGAGTCCTAGAAATTTTCCACCATAATTTTTAGGTTTCCAATCTTTCTCATCTTTTTTAGTACTTTCAAAAATTCTTGAAATATCAGCAACCTTACTCATAGGAGAATAGCCCATGTCAATGGCAATTTGATATAAGAAAGGCTTAAAAGAACTCCCCGGTTGTCTTAAGCTTTGAGTGGCGCGGTTGAAATTACTTTTTGTGTAATTTACCCCGCCAACTAAGGCTAAAATGTCTCCATTTTGATGATTTGCTACTATCATAGCTCCATTGAGTGTGCTTAAATTTGCATCTTTATCTCTTTTAACTATTTCATCATAGCCAAATTTTAAAGCTTCTCTTGCAATATTTTGCACATCAAGATCAATGGCAAGCTCTATTTTGTAGCCACCACTTTTTAAGTCTTTAATCCCGCTTAGTTGTTTTAAAACTTCTTGAGTAACATAAGGGGCTGCATTTTGTGTTAAAGTATCATCATATACTTTTGGAATTTCTTTTAAGGCGTTTTCATACTCTTCTTTAGAAATCCAACCAAGATTATACATTCTTTGTACTACGCTATTTGCTCTAGCTAAAGAAAGATCTAAATGTCTAGTAGGATCATAAGTACTTGGAGCCTTTGGCATACCTACCAAAATAGCAATCTCTTTCAAACTAAGCTCATCTAAATTTTTTCTAAAATACCCAAGCGCAGCAGTTTTTACTCCATAATATCCATGTCCAAAGAAGATGAAATTTAAATATCTTTCTAAAATTTGCTCTTTAGTTAAAGTATTTTCTATCTTATATGCAAGCAAAGCTTCTTTTAGCTTTCTGCTCAAAGTACGCTCAGGAGTTAATTCTGTATTTTTTATGAATTGTTGAGTAAGAGTGGAAGCTCCTTCCATAGTTTTTCCACCGCTTCTTATGATTTTAATAGCTGCTCTAAAAATTGCATCTATATTAACCCCGCCATGTTCAAAAAAGCTAGTATCTTCAATGGCTACCAAAGCTTCTATAAGTCTTGGTGGAAGTTCTTCATAAGGAGCATAAAAGCGGTGTTGCTCGAAAACATTTGCAACTAATTTTCCATTTTTATCAAAAATTTGTGTTGTAAGAGGTGGTTTATAATCTTTAAAAGTGTATTGATTTAAATCAGAATCAGAAAATAAATATGCAATAAATATAAAAACTCCAACCGCACACATTATACAAAAAGAAAGAAATATTTTTAAAATTTTTATCATAAAAATGCTTTCAAAAGTTCTATATTAAGCCCTAGCGCTGTACTTTGATGACCTATGATTTTTTTAATGTATTTTTTATGAAATCCCTCACACATCACAGCTCCGGCTTTACCTTGATAAAGTTTTGACTCAATGTATTCTTGCATATCTTTTAAATCAAATTTATCTAAGATCAAATCACACTTGCTAAGATTAAAAATCTTTTTATCTTCTAAAACTAAAATCATCGCGCTTAAAACGCTAATACTTTTACCACTTTGTAAATTGAGCATATTAAAAGCTTCATTATCGCTTTTAGCTTTAGTAAGAATGATATTTTGAGCACAAACTATGCTATCAGCAAATAAAACATTTTTAAAATCAGGATATTTTGTAAAAAATTGTCTTTCTTTTTCTAAAACAATTTTTTGCACATAAGAGCTTGGATTATCTTTTTTTATTAAACTCTCATCATAATCGATAATAATTTGCTCAAAAGTGATATTTGCTTCTTTTAATAAAGCAACGCGTGAAGGCGAACTTGAAGCTAAATAAAGCATTAAGCAAGACTTTCTTCTATGATTTTTCTAGCATGATCAAGCGCTTGTTTTATTTTACTTGTATCTTTACCACCAGCTGTTGCAAAATCATCTCTACCGCCACCGTTTCCACCAAGCATTTGTGCAATTTCTTTTACCAAAACACCAGCTTTTAACGAAGTGTCTTTAACACCTGCTGCTATGATAATCTTACCTTCTTTTTCTTGTAAAAGTAAAATTACAGCTTTGTTAAATTTGTTTTTAAACTCATCTATCATAGTTTTTATATCACCACTATCTATTTTTTGTACACAATATTGAATGCCATTTAGTTCTTTAGAATTTAATTCTGCTTTGCTTGAATTTTTTAATTCATTTTTTAAACTAGCTATTTCATTTTTTAATTTTGCTACATAGCTTAAAATATCATGAGTTTTTAACTCTTCTTTGGCTTGATTAAGCTCTTTTAAATTTTCACTAACATAATCAAGCGCAGCTTTGCTCACCACCGCTTCTATCCTTCTAACCCCAGCACTAACACCACTTTCTTTGATGATGTAAAAACTTCCTATTTCAGAGCTATTTTTCACATGAGTACCACCGCAAAGCTCTTTGCTAGCTCCCAGGGTTAAAACTCTTACTTTTTCTTGATATTTTTCACTAAATAAAGCTATTGCACCGCTTTTTTTAGCTTCATCTAAAGCTAAAATTTCAATTTTGGCTTCATTTGCTTGTATGATGTAAGTGTTTACTAAAGCTTCTATTTGCTTTAATTCTTCTTTATTTAGGGCTTTTGGATGAGTAAAGTCAAATCTTAATTTATTGTGTTCTACTAAAGAGCCTGCTTGGCTAATGTGTGAGCCAAGAATTTCTCTTAAAGCATGGTGTAATAAATGTGTCGCACTATGATGTCTAGCAATTTGTTCTCTTTTTTTAGTATCTATGCAAGCTAACACTTCATCGTTTGTTTTAAGATCTTGTTTTAATTTCACTTGACTAAGATTAATATCAAAGAATTTTTGTGTATCTAAAACCTCATTTTCATTGATAAAACCTATATCAGCACTTTGCCCTCCACTTGTTGCGTAAAATGGAGTTTTTTCAAGCATTAACCACGCTATATCTCCTGCCTTAGTTTCGGTTATGATTTTAAAATTTTCATCCAAAATAGCCATGATTTTAGTTTTTTCTTCATAATTTTCATAGCCACTAAAAGCATTTTTACCAAATTTTTCTAATAAAACTTTAAAGTCCCCGCTAACTGCTTTATCCCCACTTCCTTTCCAAGAAGCCTTAGCTCTATCTTTTTGTTCTTGCATAAGCTCATTAAATTTAGCCTCATCTATACTAAGATTTTTTTCTCTTAGCATATCTTGGGTTAAATCAAGCGGAAAACCATAAGTATCATAAAGTTTAAAAGCTACTTTACCACTAAAAATATCTTTAGTTTTTTTAAGTTCTTCGTTAAAAATTTCTATACCATTTTCAATAGTGCTTAAAAATCTTTCTTCTTCTAGTTTGATTTGTTCTTTAATAAATTCTTTTTTTTCATTTAAGTAAGTATAATGCCCACCCATTAACTCACAAACTACATCTACAAGCTCATACATAAAAGCTCTTTTAAGACCTAACAAATATCCATGTCTTAAGGCACGACGCATAATTCTTCTTAAAACATAGCCCCTGCCTTCTTTATCAAACCCAACTCCTTGAGCAAGTAAAAATACACTTGATCTTATATGATCAGCAATTACTCTATAACTAGCTCCGCTTTCATAAGTATAAGTTTTACCGCAAAGTTTTGCAATACTCTCAATAATAGGCATAAACAAAGAACTATCAAAATTACTAAATTTTCCTTCTTTTATAGCACTAACTCTTTCAAGCCCCATGCCTGTATCAATACTTGGTTTTGGTAATGGAGTAAGCGTTCCATCTGCACTTCTTTCATACTGCATAAAAACTAGGTTCCAAATTTCTAAGAACCTATCTCCATCTCCACCCATATAATCTTCACTAGAATTAAAATGCTCAGCGCCTTGATCATAAAAAATTTCACTACAAGGCCCGCATGGTCCAGTATCGCCCATTTGCCAGAAATTATCTTTATCGCCAAATTTATAAATTCTTTCTTTTTCTATATGCTTTTGCCAAAGCTCATATGCTTCATCATCACTTTCATGAACGGTTACATATAATTTTTCTTTAGGTAATTTTAAAACTTCAGTTACGAATTCCCAAGCATAAGCAATGGCTTGTTCTTTAAAATAATCTCCAAAACTAAAATTCCCAAGCATTTCAAAGAAAGTATGATGTCTTGCCGTATAGCCTACATTGTCTAAGTCATTATGTTTTCCACCGGCTCTTATACAAGTTTGACAGCTTGTTTTACGCGGAGGATTAGGGCGTGGTACTTCTCCGGTAAATATGCTTTTAAAAGGTACCATACCTGCATTAGTAAAAAGTAAAGTTGCATCATCAGGCACCAAAGGGCTTGAAGGAGTGATTTCGTGTCCTTTTGATTTAAAAAATTCTAAATATTCTTTTCTTATATCCATAGATTTTCCTAGCTAGTTTTTTACTTAAAATAATACCAAAAATACTTTAAATTAAGTAAAACTATCTTATAATCATGATTTTAAATTTATAAGGTTAATATAATGAAAATTCCTTTTATAGACTTAAATGCTCAATATAATGCTTATAAAAATGAAATCGATGAGGCTATTGGCGAAGTTTTACAAAGCACCTCTTTTATAGGTGGTGCAAAATTAGAAGAATTTGAAAATAATTTGGCTAAATATGCAGGTGTCAAACATGCAATAGGCTGTTCAAGTGGCACAAGTGCGTTATTTTTAGCCTTAATGGCTTTGGGTGTGGGTAGGGATGATGAGGTAATAGTGCCAAGTTTTACCTTTATAGCTACAGCTGAAATGGTTGCTCTAATCGGCGCTAAGCCCGTTTTTGTAGATATTGATTTTAAAGATTATAATCTTAGTTTAGAAAAAGTTCAAAGTGCTATCACGCCTAAAACTAAAGCTGTAATTGCTGTGAGTATTTTTGGGCTTATGCCTGATATGTTTGCTTTAAAAGAACTTTGTAAAAGTCAAAACATCGCTTTGATAGAAGATAGCGCACAAAGTTTTGGAGCTAGTCAAAAGGGTGTAAAATCATGTGTTATAGCTGATATATCTTGCACAAGCTTTTTTCCGTCTAAGCCTTTAGGTACTTATGGAGATGGCGGGGCGATTTTTACCCAAGATGATGAATTAGCGCAAAAAATAAAAATTTATTTAAATCATGGACAAGTGCAAAGATATAAGCATAAATACATCGGTATTAATGGAAGGCTTGATACCATCCAAGCGGCTGTTTTAAATGTGAAATTAAAATACTTAGATGAAGAGATTAAAAAAAGAGAAGTAATAGCAAAAGTTTATGATGAAAATTTAAAAAATTGTATTTTACCGCCAAGAAAAGATGATTTTGTGAGTGCTTGGGCTCAATATAGCGTGCGTGTAAAGAATAGAGAAAAATTCATGCAAAAATTACAAGAGCAAGGTATACCTACTGCGGTGCATTATCCTTTGGGGCTTCATTTGCAAGAAGCTTTCGATTATCTTGCTTATAAAAAAGGTGATTTGCCAAATACAGAGCTATTAAGTGATGAAATTTTATCCTTACCTATGAGTGCGTTTTTAAAAGAAGAACACCAAATTAGAGTGATTGAGGCTTTTAAATGAAAATAGGGCTTATAGGCCTTGGTAAAATGGGTAAAAACCATTTAAGAGAACTCGAGCGTAATTTAAAAGTAAAAGAAATTCATCTTTATGATCCTTTCTGTAAAGATAAATTTAAACACTTTTTTCATAAAAATTTTGATGATTTTTTAGCACAAAATCTTGATGGTGTTATCATTGCCACGCCTACTCATACGCATTTAGATATAGCTTTAAAGGTTTTTCCTAAAATAAAAAATATTTTGATAGAAAAACCTTTGGCATTAAATGTAGATGAAATTTTAATTTTAGAGCAAAAAGCTAGAGAAAATAAAGTCAGAGTAGGGGTGGGCTTTTGTGAGAGATTTAATCCGGCTATTTTAACTTTAAAAGAAAAACTTTTAGAAGATGAGATTATAAGTATTAACATACAAAGAATTTCTCCTTATCCACAAAGAATAAATGATGTGGGTGTTTTAAGTGATCTTAGTGTGCATGATATTGACTTAGTTAGATTTTTAAGTCAAGAACAAATTTTAAAAGCAAATGTTTATAAAAGCTTTCATCATGATAAATTTGAAGATGAGGTAATGATAGGTTTAAAATTGGAAAATATTTTAGCAAATATCCATGATAGTTGGAATGGACAATGCGTTATAAGAAAGATCACACTTTTAGGTAAAAAACATACTTATGAACTTGATCTTAAAAATTTTGAACTTTTTATTAATATGCAAAAAATTCCAAATTTATATAAAAATTCTCCTTTATATGCTGAGCATGAGGCTTTTTTTGAGTTTTTACAAAATGGGGTTTGCGAAAATTTGGCTAGCATTGAAGATGCTTTGAGGGTACAAGAAATTTTAGAAGGTGTTTGATAGTGAAATATGTCTTTTTTTTAAATATGGGCGGGGTTAATAAACTTGACGAGTGTGAAGTTTTTTTAAAAAATATGTTTAATGATCCTTATATTTTAGGGATAAAAAATGTTTTTTTAAGAAAATTTGTAGCTTTTATGATAAGAAAATCAAGATTAAAAGCTATGAAACAAAACTATGAAAAAATGGGTGGGAAATCCCCACTTACTCAAATCACACAAAGTTTATGTGATAAATTAAATTCTAAAACTAGAGAATATAAATTCGATTTTATTAGTCTTTATGTGCCACCTTTTGCAAATGAGGTTTTTTCAGAATATGATTTTAAGCAAAATGATGAAATTATTTTATTTCCTTTGTATCCTCATCATTCTAAAACCACTGTAACTAGTTCTTTAGAAGTAGTGGAAAATGAGCTAAGAAATATCCAAAACCAAGTTAATGTAAAAATCATTGATGTTTTTTATAAAGATGAACTTTATAATGAAATGATTATAAAGCATATTTTAGAAAAAAAAAGAGAATACGATTATAAAACTTTGATTTTTTCTGCGCATTCTTTACCGCTTTCAGTAATTAAAAAAGGTGATTTGTATGAAAAACATGTGCAAGAGCATGTGGATATTTTAAAAGGAAAACTTAAAAATAAATTTGACCAAATCATTTTATCGTATCAATCAAAACTAGGTCCAGTTAAATGGCTTGAGCCTAACACAAGTGATATTTTAGAAAGTTTAGATCAAAAAGCTTTGATTTATCCTATATCTTTTTGTATAGATTGCTCTGAAACGATTTTTGAGCTTGGAGTTGAATATAGGCACTTAGCAAAAAGCGATTATGAGCTTATTAAATGTCCTAATGATAGTGATGAGTTTATAGAGTTTATTTTAAATCAAGTAAAAATATAGTTTTTATATTAATGTTTTATAGCGGTATTAAAAAAACATATATTTTTTTCTCGGGATATTTTCTAAATTCCAGTTTGATAGTTTTTGATTGAAATTTATACATCCACTAAACATACTTTGTGTGCTTATAACACTATCAATATTCCAATTGTTTAAATCTTGATTAAATTTTGGAGTTTTTGAAAAAGGAATTTTGAAAATAGATTCACAAAAAAATGCATATTCCATCCATAATACATTTGAAACATCCCAGCAATGAATTTTTAAGCTTTTTTGTTGTAGTTATTTAGAGCTTGTTGGATCTTATATCCTAAAAACACTCCTTCAATATTGTCAACATTGCATGTATCTATATTTTTAAGCGGAATATCTGGTAGTATCAAATATTTAAGAGTTTCTTTTGTTTTTGGTTTGTGTATTATCTTTTTTGATTGCAGTTTGAGTAAATACAATATAACTAAAAACACAAGTAAAGTTATAAATAATAAAACCCAATGTTTTAAATAAGCGAAACAAAAAATCAATATAAAAAAAGATTATTATTGTAATTTTATTTTTTAATGTCATTGTTTTTGTTTTCTATTGGTTTTAAATAACTTTCTTTAATCAAAAGATTTACTGTATCTTTAAACATAGGCAAAGCACTTTGTGCAGCATAATAACTATAAGCTTTGGTAGGATGTCTTACTAAAACTCCAATGGTATAGGTATTTTTCTCATCATTTGCAAAGCCAAAAAACGAGGCATTATAGCGATTTGAAGTATAGCCTTTTCTTTCAGCAATCCTAGCTGTACCCGTTTTTCCACCTATAATGATACCTTGAGTTCGTGCTTTTTTACCGGTTCCTTTTTCTATAACATTAATTAAAATTTGCTGCATTTCTTTGGCAGCTTTGCTTGAAAGAATTTTTTCTTTCTTAACTTCATCATCAAGTTTTATTAAACGCCCATCTTGATAAATTTTATTTGCAATTTGTGGGGTGATGTAAATTCCATCATTGTTAAATACATTATAAGCAGCTAAAAGTTGTATAAAAGTTGTTTTCAAGCCATAACCATAACTTAATACAGATTTTTCAACTTCTCTTAATCTTTTTGGATTTGGTATTTCTCCTTTTTGCTCATAAGGAAGATCAATACCGCTTTTTTCTCCAAAACGAAAAATTCTAAGTCCTGAGATGATTTCAAGATTACTTAATCTTTGGGCAATTTTAATCATACCGACATTTGAAGAGTAAGTAATAACTTCTTCCATGCTCATTTTATTTTTTTTATGATCGTCGCGTATGGTAAAACGACCAAGTTTGTATTGTCCACCTTGAGTATCAATGATTTCATCAACTTTGATTTTATCAAGCATTAATGCAGTGGTAAATATAAAAGGTTTTATAACAGATCCTGCTTCATAGCCATATTCTATGGCGCTTGCATTGAGTACAGATAGATCTTTTCCGCGATTTTGTGGATCATATCTTCTTGAGCTAGCAAGTGCTAGAATTTTTCCGCTTTTGCTTTCCATGATGGCAACTATAATTTCATTGGCTTTTAGATCTTCATTTCTTTTATCGATAGCTTTTTCTAAACCTTTTTGAAGTTTTAAGGAAATATTTAAGTATAAATTACAACCATCTATTTTGCGTTGTTCATAAGAATGCAAATTTAAGATAATATTACCACCTATATCTCTTAAACCTTGAATTTTAGCATTTTGCAAAGGATTTAAACATTCATTATAGTATTTTTCCAAACCTTTTATGCCGACATTTTTAAAAATTTCACTTTGCTCATCCATATAGGTTCTTGTGTAGCCTATGATTGGAGTAAGTGAATCTTTTGGCATATATACACGATCTTCTTTGTGTTCTATAATATCAAGCCCTCTTGTCTCCACTCTGCCATTATTATTTGTGAAAGATTTAAAAAAACCTTGAGTATAAAGTTTTTTAGCTAGTTCTTTTAAATAACTTGCGTCTTTTGAGTTAATATCTTGGAGTAAAATAAAATTATAACTTCTTTTTTTCTTTGCAAGCATTCTTTTTTTTATATCTTGCATTTGTTCATCACTTGCGCCACTATAAATTTGAAAAAGAGTTAAAAATAAATCCTTTTTATCGGGATTTAAGCTCCTTAGATCAATTTCAGCTCTATAAATTTGCCTACTAGAAGTTACGGTAAAATTATCGCTTGTGATGATATTACCTCTAAGAGCGGAAAAATATTGTTCTTTTTGAGTGTTTGGTATATGGCGTTTTGAGGTTAGAAAAAAAGTAGAAAGTAAAAATAAGGCCATAAAAAACAGAGCCATACAAAAAGCAAAAGCTACTTTTGAAACCCTATTTCTAATGGTATTTGAAAGCATATATTAAATTTGAGTTCTTGAAATTTCTTTATATGCGTTTATAGCCTTATTTCTAACTTCAAGCATAAATTTCATACTTGATTCAGCTTTGCTAATCGCAATTGCAGCTTGATGTAAGTCTTTGACTTCACCTGTTGCAATGTCTACCATAGCAGCTTCGGCGGTTTCTTGAGTTTTATTAAGATCGTTGATGGAATTTTTTAATAAACTCGAAAACTCATCTCCTATGTTGCTTGTGTTGTTATTATTGTTTTTGTTATTAACATTGTTAAATTGATTTATACCATTAATAGTGTTCATTTATTTTAACCTCTTAGTAAATCTATCGCACTTTGTGCTATAGTTTTGGTGCTAGTAAAGGCACTTACATTAGCTTGATAAGCTCTTGTTGCTTCTATTAAATCGGCCATTTCAATAACAGGATTTATATTTGGATAAGCAACATAACCTTGTTCATTCGCATCTGGATGAGATGGGTCAAATTTCATACGAAAATCTTTATCATCTCTTACAACTTTATCAACTACTACGCTCATTATAGCAGGTTTTGCATCTTTTTGTGAAGCAGGATCGTTTAAAGGATTTTCATATTCTAAAAAATTATTATCTTTAGCTATTTGCTTGTTTAGCAATTCGTTAAAATCAGTTGCTTTAAAAATCACTTCTCTTCTTCTATATGGACCACCTTCTGCTGTTCTAGTAGTATTAGCATTAGCTATATTTGAGCTAATTACATTCATTCTAAAGCGTTGAGCACTAAGTCCATATCCACTAATATCAAAATCACTTAAATAAGCCATTATTTTTCTCCTAGCCTAATTTAGAGCTTGTTTCTATGATGGTTGAAAAAATATTACTTTGTCTTCTTAAAACACCATCTAAAGCAGAAATCATCATAGTATTTTTGCTCATTTCAGTAGTTTCTACATCAAGATCTACTGTATTTGCATCATTTCTTGCCAAATGCCCATCTCTTAAATAAATAGTTGATTTATTAGGGTCTGGAAATTTCCAAGGTTTTTGATGATTTGTATTTGTGCTTGCTAATTCAAGCTCTTTAGTATCTTTTTTTTTGAAAATTTCATTTGCTCTATCAACTAAAGCAGTTTCAAATTCTATATCTCTTGCTTTATAAAAAGGAGTATCAACATTTGCAAGGTTAGAATTAATCATTTGACTTCTTAGGTTTCTTCCTGCTAAAGCATCAACAATAAGTTCTTTTGACTTAAAAGGGCTTATCATAATTTTTCCTTTAAAATAAAGCTTTTATAGACTAAAAGCAAAAATCATTCCAAAATATTTATGCAATTTTATTTATGTATAAGTATATCTTTTTATAGTAAATTTTTGAAATTTTTAAAGCCACTTTCAAGTGAAACTTTTTTTTCTAGTGTTTTCAAAAAATCTTTTTTTGTCATTTCTTTAGCACCCATAAATTTTAAATGCTCATTAGGCACTTGACAATCTATTAAAAAATCATATGGTTTTAAAAGCTCACAAAGTCTTATTAGGGCTACTTTTGAGGTATCTTTTTTAAGACTTATCATGCTTTCACCAAAAAATATTTTACCTATTATAAGTCCGTATAAACCGCCGATTAAAATATCATTTTCATAAACTTCAACACTATGAGCTAAATTTTGCTCAAAAAGCTTTGTATAAACTTGTATAAATTCTTGACTTATCCAAGTTTTTTTTCTTTTTGCACAATGTTTGATAAGCGAGTTAAAATCAAAATTAAGTCTTATTTCATAAGTTTTTAAAGCTTTTTTTATGCTTTTTTGTATGCGCACTTCATCAGGTAAAAGTACCATTCTAGGAGAAGGACACCACCAAGTAACAGGATTGCTAGTCCATGGAAAAAGCCCTAAGCTATAAGCATGAGGTATAAAATCTACTTCTAGTTTTTCACTAATAAAAACAGGCGCATCATCAGGGCTTTTTAAAAGTTTAGAATACAAATTCAATTTTTTCATTTTTGGAAAGTTTGAGTTTTAATTTACCACCATTTTTTAATTTTCCAAATAAAATTTCATCACTTAATCTCTCTCCTAATTCTTCAGCAATAATGCGTTTTAATAATCTTACTCCAAATTCTTTATTATTAGTTTTTTTAGCAAGAAATTCTTTTACTTTTTTATCAGCTTCCATGGTGATGTTGTTTAAATTTTTTGCCATTAAATCTAGTTCTTTTTGAACGATTTGTTCTAAAATTTCTTGACTTAAGTCATTAAAATGAATGATTTTATCTATACGGTTGATAAATTCAGGTGCGAAGAAATCTTTTATGGCTTTATTACTTTTTTCTTTATCGCTGCTTAAAAAACCAAGCTCATTACTTTCTTTGAGACCTAAATTTGAAGTCATAATGATAATAGTATTTTTAAAATCAGCTTTTAATCCACTATTATCTGTTAAACTTGCATTATCAAAAATTTGTAAAAAGGTATTAGTTAAATCAGGATGAGCTTTTTCTATCTCATCAAATAAGACTACGCTAAATGGATTTTTTCTAATGCTGTTACTAAGCAAGCCACCATCTTCATAGCCCACATAACCTGCTGAAGTTCCTATGAGTTTGCTCACATCATGTTTTTGCGAGTATTCACTCATGTCAAATCTTTCAAGATTAAGGTTTAAAATTTGTGCTAAATTTTTTGCAAGTTCGGTTTTACCAACTCCACTTGAACCGGTAAATAAAAACACGCCTTTTGGGGTATTTTTGCCTTTTAACCCCGCATAGCTTTGTTTTAAAATAGAACACAAAGCTTTAATGGCTTCATCTTGTCCAAAAATATTTTGCTTTAAGTTTTGCTCTAAATTTTTTAAGATTTTACCTTGATCACTTTCATAAATTTTATGAGAATGTGTCATTCTTGCTAAAGTATTTTCTAAATCTTTTATTTTTACTATTTTTTTACTTTTTTTATCTTCTAAAGCAAAGCTTGCGCCAAGTTCATCAATTAAATCAATTGCACTATCGGGTAAAAATTTATCATGTAAAAATTGTTTTGCTAGTTTTATGCTTGTTTGTAAAATTTCATCACTAATTTTGATTTTGTGAAAATTTTCATATTTGCTTTTTAAGCCTTGCAAGATCAAAAAACACTCTTCTTCGCTTGGCTCATCTATATCAATTTTTGCAAATCTTCTACTTAGAGCTTTGTTTTTATCAAAGGTATTTTTGTATTCTATGAAAGTAGTTGCACCTATGCATTTGATGTTGCCATTACTTAATGCAGGTTTTAATAAATTTGACATATCTGCATGACTTTCATTGCTTGCGCCGGTTCCTACTATGGTGTGAATTTCATCTATAAATAAAATAGCATTAGGGATATTTTCTAATTCTTTAATGATATCTTTTAACCTTTTTTCAAAATCACCCCTATATTTTGTCCCCGAAAGCAAGCTTGTCATATCAAGGCTATAAATTTTTGAGTTTTTTAAATGTTTTGGTACTTTTTCTTCAGCTATAGCTAGCGCTAACCCATCTATAATGGCACTTTTACCAACACCTGGTTCACCAACTAAAATAGGATTATTTTTCTTACGACGGCTTAGAATTTGCATCATTCTTTCAAGTTCAAATTTTCTACCTATAACAGGATCTATTTTGCCTTTTTTTGCAAGCTCAACTAGCTCTATGGTATGGGTTTTTAAATTTTCAAATTCAGCATTTTGTAACAATTCTTTTATTTTTTCTTCTTCTATTAGGTGTTTTTTTAAGATATTATAAGAATAAGCTTTTTCTTCTTTGCAAAGTGCGATGATAAAATCAATCACACTTATTTGATTTTTTGCATTTAGCTTGTGTAATATATTTTCCAAGATCACAGAAAAAATAGGTTCTATTTCTTTTTTTAAAATTTCATTATTTTTAGCTAGATAATTTTTTAATTCATTTTCAAAGCCTTGTAAATCACCATCTCCGATTTCTTCAAGTAGATTTTTAAAATCATCGCTAAGCTTAACTAAAGCAAAAAGCAAATGCTCACAAGTGATAAATTCATGATGATTGATAAAGCTTAAATGTCTTGCATTTGGTATAAATGAGTCAATCAATTCTTTATATTTCATTGTTCTTCTATCCTTGTTTGGAGTGGAAAATCATTATTTTTTGCTGCCATGTCAACTTGCTGTTTTTTGCTAAGTGCAATTTCTTCTGTGTATATGCCACAAACTCCGCTTCCTTGATGATGGATTTCAAGCATAATTGCACTTGCTTTTTCAAAATCATGATGAAAAATATTCATTAAAATTTCAATTACAAAATCCATGGTGGTAATATCATCATTTAAAAGCAAAACCTTAAACATTTTAGGTTCTGCTAGTTTTTGTTGTTCTAAAATTTCATTTTTTAGACTCATTTAATATCCTAGTAATATCTTCTTGCATAGTTTGAGTAGAAACTTTTCCAAGATAATATTTCACATAACTTTTTGAGTCTTTATTCCAAAAATCTGTTAGATCTTGATAATTTCCATCTTTTAAAACTACTTTAAAAGGAAGTTGTTCCATGCTTTGATAGTTGATATCTTTTAATGCTTGTGCAACAATTCTATCATTTTCTTTAGAATTGCTTAAGAAATAATACGCCCCATATTTAATGGCAAAATCTTTTACAGCTTGATCGCTAACATTTTCAAAATGACTTAGTCCTATGATGATAAAATTGTCAGCATTTTTTTGCCACAAACTTGTTAGATGAGTGGCTTCTTCTTGACAAGGTGTGCAAAAGGTTCCAAAAAAATCAAACATTAAAATTTTACCCTCTTCACCTTTTACTACAAAACCATTTTGTGTTCTTACTAGGGTTTTCTCGCCACCATTGACACTTTTTAAAAGAATTTCATCACCCATTTTATACTCAGCAAATGCAAATTCATTTTCGATTTTTTCTTCACTTGAGCAAGCACTTATTAAAAATGCAAAAGCAAATGTAAAAAATAAATAAGTAATTTTTTTCATCAAAATCCTTTTTTAATAATGATTTTTCATAGCAGCTCTTGCTTCAAGATCTGCTTGTTTTTTCTTTAAGCTTTCTCTTTTATCGTGTAAGTTTTTTCCTTTGGCTAAGGCTATTAAGACTTTTGCTTTATTTTTTTCATTAAAATAAAGTTCTAATGGCACTATAGTAAAGCCTTGGGTGCTAATTTTACCAAAAAGCCTATCGATTTGCTTTTTATGCATTAAAAGTTTTCGCGCACCTTTTTCATCATGCTTATAAAAAGAATGTGTAGTGCTAAGATGAGAAATATGAGCATTAAGTAAGAAAATTTCACCTTTGATAATACGCACAAAAGAATCTTTCAAATTTGCTCTACTAGCTCTTAATGCCACTACTTCAGAACCTTTTAAAACAATACCTGCTTCAAATTTTTCCAAAATTTCATAATCAAAAAAAGCTTTTTTGTTTTTTACTATAGTTTTTTTCATCATTTAGCCTTAAAAACTCCACTTCCACTTCCACTTAAAAAATAAGCCTCATTAAGAAAAGTTTGCATTTTAGGATAAATTTTTACACAAGGAGCAAATAAGTCGTTTAAATCAGTATTTTTATACTCTAAAATTTCACTTGTTTTGAGTGTTTTAAGTGTTTTGGCTAAATTTAAATTCGCTGTTAAATCATATGAACTTTCATCAAATGCTTTATATACTTTTGCACTTGAGCATTCAATAGCTGGAAAAGTAAAATCAAGTTGGGCAAAATCATCTTCAAAATATTCTACAATCTCGCCACACCCGCTAACATTTGCACTATCATATCCGCTTAAAAAAAAGATTAAATCAGAGCCAAGGTTTTGGCAGATTTGTTTAAGTTGTTGTTGATTGAGTTTTAAATTTAAAGTTTCGTTGATCATTAATAAAAATACAACCGCATCGGTACTGCTTCCACCAAGGCCTCCACCTATGGGAATGTTTTTGATAAGCTTTAAACTTTTGTCTTTAAAAAATTCATTTAATTCATTAGAAAATCCTAAATTTTCTAATTCTTTATAAGCTTTGTGTATGATGGTATCTTGGGTAAAATTTCCAGTGATTTCAAACCCTTCTTTGGTTTTTTCATCACTAAAGTTTAACTCATCAAAAATATCTTTTAATAAAACAAAGCGTGATTGTAATAAATGATAAGATCTTGAGTCAATTCCTATGATTTTTAAAAAAATATTAGCTTTTGCGTAAGCTTTCATTTTTTAAGCTTTTTACTCAGATCGTCAAGTTTTATCGTTTCATCACTAATTGCATGTAAATTTTCACTTTTTACTTGCTCGATAAGCTCTTTGCGTAGTATCATTAAAGACTTTGGAGCTTCGATGCCTATTTTAGCATAGCCTTTGCCTGTTTGAACTACTTTGATTTCTATATCATCTCCGATTTTTATACTTTCATTTTCTTTTCTTGATAAAATTAACATTTTAATACCTTATTTAAATAATATTGCACTTGATTATCTTGGATAGAAATGATAGAAAAAAAATCTTTTTCTTCTAAAATATAGCTACCTTCTTCTTGAATTTCCAAATCGTCCAAAAATATTTTTTGTCCATTGTGTAATTTTTGGGGGTATTTTATCGTATTTTTTCTAAGATTTAAATAAGCTAAAGGATTTAACTCTTTTTCATTCTCATAAAAAAACCTTCCCTCGCTTAAACGCTCTAATGAGCTTAATGTGGCTTTAATACCAAGTTTTCTAGCAAATAATTCACAATAAGAGCGTATATAAGAACCCTCACTAACTGCTATTTCTATGGTTAAAAAGGGGTGGTTATAGTGTAAAATTTTAGTATAAAAAATTTCCATAACGCAGGATTTTAAATTGACTTCAAAACCTCTTTTTGCAAGCTCATAAGAGCGCACTCCATCTATTTTTTTTGCACAAAATGCGGGTGGGGTGTAGGTGATTTTACCTAAAAGTTCATTTTTAATTTGTTCTAAAATTTGCTCATCAAAAGCATTTATAAGATTGATTTCTTTGATATTTTGATTATCAAGGCTTAGTGAATGCACGCCTAGCCAAAGTGTTGCTTTATAAACTTTTGGATTTTTATCAAAAAAACGAAAAAGTTTTGTGTATTGATCAAAGGCTATGAGTAAAACACCTTTTGCAAAAGGATCAAGTGTTCCTGAAAAACCTGCTTTTTTATTTTTATATTTTTTCTTGAGTTTGCCTAAAAAAGTATTAGAACTCATACCACTTGGTTTGTAAGCTACAAAAAGTTTATTCATATCACTTTTTCCACAAAACTTGACATTATCATTCTTTCTATGCCTCCAAAATTAATCGTGAGTTTTTCTTCAGCACCTATTTTACTTACCCCAGTGACTCTGCCTATGCCAAAAATTTTATGTTTGATTAAATCGCCTTTTTTGTAGCAATTTTTTTGATGATCTAGTGTTAATTCTTTTTTGATTACATTACTCTCACCAAAAAATCTACTTTTTTCTAATCTTGTGCGACTTCCCTTATAAAATCTAGAATTAGCATAACTTAAATAAAGTTTTTTCTTGGCTCTAGTGATTGCTACATAGGCAAGTCTTCTTTCTTCTTCTATATTGCTTGATTCGCTAGTGAGTGGGAAAAATCCTTCTTCTAAACCTATGATAAAAACATAATCAAACTCAAGTCCTTTGCTTGCATGAATACTCATAATACAAATACTTTCTTTATCAAGTCCATCTTGCTCATTAAGTAAAGAAATTTCATTTAAAATATCATCTAAGCCATTATAATTTCCATGAGTAATTTTATCTTTTAAATTAGCATAAAGTTCATCTATATTTAAAAGTTTATCTTCGCCCTCTGGATTATCTTTGTAAAATTCTTTGATTTTAAATTCTTCTTCTAAGGCTAAAATCATTGCAAGCAAATCATCTTTTTCTTTGATTTTGTGTATGCTTAGTATGAATTTTTCTAATTCTTTGTCCGTTTTTTTACTAAAAAAACCACTTCCTTGCAAAGCACATAGGCTTTCAAATAAAGACAAATGATTTTCTTTGGCATAATTTTCTAGCTTTTCTAAACTTGCATTACCAAAGTTTCTTTTAGGGCGGTTGATAATGCGTTTAAAAGAATAATCATCATTTAAATTTGAAAGCAATCTTAAATAAGAAATAATATCTTTAATTTCAGCTCTTTCATAAAAACGAATTCCACTTAGCAATTTAAAAGGAATTTTTTCTTTGCTAAAAGCTTCTTCAAGAGCACGAGATAGGGCATTTACTCTATAAAGTATGGCTATTTCACTAGGATTAATCCCTGAGTTTAAAAGTTTTGAAACTTCTCTTGCAACCTTAAAACTTTCAATTTTTTCATCATCATTTTGTAAAATTGTAATTTCTTCGCCCTCATCTTTGGTACAAATCAAAGTTTTTCCTAGTCTTTTTCTATTATGCTCTATAAGCTCATTTGCAGCTTGCAAAATAGCGCTAGTTGAGCGATAATTTTGCTCTAGTTTTACTAATTTTACATTGTTAAATTGTTCTTTGAAATTTAAGATATTTTCTATTTTAGCCCCGCGCCAACCATAAATACTTTGATCATCATCACCCACCACGCAAATGTTTTCATGAGACACGCAAAGTTTTTTTAGAATTTGATATTGTAAGGCATTGGTATCTTGATACTCATCTACTGTTATATAGGTATATTTTTGACTTTGCTCTTGTGCAAATTGTTCATCTTCTAAAATTTTATTAGTTAGCATGAGTAAATCATCAAAATCCATGAAATTATTTTGGATTAAAAAATGCTCATATTGCTCATATAAATGAATGATTTCTTCGTAATTTTTGTTTTTTTCATCTTTTAAAAATTCTAATTCTTTGCGTATTTCTTGAGCGCTTTTGCTTTGATTTTTAAAATTTGAAATATAAGCACCTATGCTTGCTAAAGAGCTTTGCAAATTTTCGCTAGCTAAATCTTTTAATATTTTCTTTTTATCATCTGTATCAATAATGACAAAATTATTTGCTCTATTAATTCTTTCGCTATAAAGTCTTAAAAATAACAAACCAAATTTATGAAAAGTACATAAAAGGGGATTATGTAAATTTTGATCTTGTAAAAGTGCTAAGGCTCTTGTTTTCATTACATTAGCAGCTTTATTTGTAAAGGTTAGCGTGAGGGTATTTTGCGCAGGAATACCTACATGATCGATTAAATAGGCAAGTCTAGTGGTAATGGTTTTAGTCTTTCCGCTACCTGCACCTGCTAGTATTAGCATAGCTCCATCAATATGCATGATAGCTTCTTTTTGGCTATCATTTAAACCTTCAAAAAAACTCATTTTTTAAATAAATCTTTATTGTTGGGATTGTTTAAAAAAGCATTCATGGATTTTTCTTTTAACTTTTGATCATTTTGCTTTTTAAAATAGTTTGAAAAATTGACAAAAATGATATTATCTTCAACTTGAATTTGAGTAATTGCCCCTAAATCCACTTTCACAAAGGTTGCAAAATCATCAGGTCCAAAACCTGCGTGAAATTCTATATGCTCATTTGTTAAAACTATGGATTTAAAAGTATAACCACCAAGTGCAAAAAGACAATAAGGATTTTTGCTCACTACATCTAATTCTGGTGGTAAAGGAGGTTCGAGTGTAACAAATTTAGTATTTACAATGATATTAAACTCAATATCTTCTTGGATTAAAATTTGCAAACATTCATAAATGCTTTTTTGCATTAAAGTTATAAAATTTTTATTATTTAAAATTTTATCAATCATTGCTTAGCCTTAAAAATTCATCTACTAGTATCCTAACTTGCTCTAAGCCTATATTCCAAAATTCATCACTTTCTATATCAAAGCCAAACATAGCTACAAGTTCTTTTGGGCTTTTGCTTCCCCCGCTACTTAAAAACTCAATATAAATTGAAGTAAAATTAGAGCATTTGCCACTTTTATATAGACCATAGAGTGCTAAAACTAAAAGTTGTGCATAAGCATAAGCATAGCAGTAAAATGGAGAGTGTATAAAATGTGGTATATAAGAATACCAAAGGCCATAATTTTTGGTTAAAACTACGCTATCTTGAAACATTTTTCTTGATTCTTCAAGCCAAATTTCACTTAGTTCTTGCGCGCTTAGCTCTTCTTTTTTAGCATGAAATCTGCGTTCAAAAGTAGTAAAATTAATTTGTCTATAAAGAGTAGCAAAAATATCTTCAATTTTTGCTGCATATAAAGATAAAAGCTCTTCTTTGTCTAAATTTTCTTTAATATAATCAAAAATCAACATTTCTGCAAACACTGAAGCAGTTTCTGCTGTAGTTAACGGTGTATCTTGATTTAAAAAACTTACTTTATAAGAAAGTTTTTGATGTATAGTGTGGCCTAGCTCATGTGCCAGGGTGAAAAGATCGCGTCTTTGGTTGGTATAGTTTAAAAGTATGAAAGGATGACTTAGCGGCGTGCTTGAGTGAGAAAATGCTCCACTTTGTTTAAATTCTTTAGGATAGATATCAATCCAGTTATTCTCAAAAGCTTCTTTTGCTATCATATAAAAATCTTTAGAAAATTTTTCAAAGGCTTTTAAAACTATATCCTTTCCTTGATCAAAATCAACTTGCATTTCTTTTCCAATAGGCGCATAACGATCATAATCTTTTAACTTTTTATACCCTAGAATTTTTTTCTTTGCATTATAAAATTTAGAAACAATATCAAAGCTATTCTCGCTAGCACTAATAAGCGCATCAACACTTTTTTTAGAAATTTGATTTCTTATATGTCTTGGAGTTTCAGGACTTTCATAGGCTCTTAACTCACAAATACTAGCAAGTTCGCTTTTAATCATATTAAAAATATATATTAAAAGCTTGTTTTGTTTTTTTAAGGTTTTACTAAAGCATTTTGAAGCTTTTTTTCTTATACTTCTATCTTTATCATAAAGCTTGCTTAGAATTTCTTCCTCGCTTAATTTTTGCCCTTCAAAATTAAATTTTAAAGCACTAAAGGTTTCATCAAATAATCTTGCAAATGCATTTGAACCTGTACTTGATAGAGTTAGGATAACTCTTTCTTCTTTTTTAGAAAGATTGTGTTTTTTGTGTTTGATAAGATTATTTAAATAAAACTCATAATCTTTGCAAAATGTGATGAAAGTTTTACTTTTTTCTTCTTTTAACTCACAAAATTCAAGTTCAAAAAATAAAAGATTTTCTTCTATTTTTTTACTTAAATTTTCATATTTTGCATAAAAGGCACCTTTGGTAGTATCTTGAGCAAAATTTAAATACACATAGGTTAGTATGTGAGAAAGTTTTAAGATTAATTCTTCATAGTTTTTTAAAGCTTGCAAGAATTGCTCATTGCTTAAACTATGAAGATTATTTTCATATTGTTTTTTAAATTCACAAGCTTCATCTTGAATTTTTTGTAAAAAAAGATTTAATTCTTGCTCATCTTTAAATAATATATTTAAGTTCCAATTTTGCATGATTTTAGCTTTCTAAAATGAGTTTTTTTAATACAGCCATTCTAATGGCAACACCATTTTTAACTTGAGTTAAAACCTTACATCTTTTATCAGCCATTACTTCATCGCTAATATCGATATTTCTATGTACAGGACCAGGATGTAAGATAATGAGATTTTTATCTTTTATTAAATCTTTGCTAATACAAAAATCATTTGCATAATCTTTAAGCGATGCATAGGTTGGAATATTGTGTCTTTCAGTTTGTGTTCTAAGACTCATGATAATATCTACATCATCAATAACTTCTTTTAGTTTATTTGTTTTTTTAATAGGATAATTTGGCATAAAATGAGGCGGGGCTACTAGGGTAATGTCTATACCAAAACGAGGTAATAATTCTAAATTTGAAGCAGCAACGCGTGAGTTTTTAATATCTCCTGCTATTGCTATTTTTTTACCTTTAACATTATAATCAAAATGCTCCATTATGGTAAAAAGATCAAGCAAAGCTTGGGTAGGATGAGCGTGTTTACCATCACCTCCATTAACTATAGGACAATGAGTATAATTTGCTAAAGTATGAGGTACACCTGAGTTTTTGTGTCTAACTACAATAGCACTTGGTGCCATTGCATCTAAATTCGCAGCAGTATCAAAAAGTGTTTCACCTTTGCTTGAACTACTTCTTGAAACATCTAATTTTAAAACTTTAGCACCTAGTCTTCTTGCGGCTGTTTCAAAGCTTGATTGAGTGCGTGTTGAATTTTCAAAGAAAATTGTTGTAACACTTTTTCCTTCTAAAAATGTACGCGGTTTTTCATCCAAAAATTCTTTTGCTTCTTTAAATAAAGCCAAGATTTCATCATTGTTAAAATCTTTTGTAGTAATTAAATGCCTCATAAGTCCTCCTTAAATTTTTAAATTAAGCTCATTATCTGAACAAATAGCACTAAATAAAACATCTGTTGAGCTATTTAATGCAGTTTCAACACTATCTTGGATAACCCCTATGATAAAACCAACCGCAACTACTTGCATAGCTATGTCATAATCAATATTAAACAAAGAGCAAGCAAGTGGTATAAGTAAGAGTGAACCTCCAGCAACCCCGCTAGCTCCACAAGCTGCAAATGCAGCTAAAACACTCAAAAGCATAGCTTGTAAAAAATTTATTTCAATACCTACTGTGTGAGCTGCCGCAAGACTTAATATAGCTATGGTTACAGCTGCCCCTGCCATATTAATCGTAGCACCTAGTGGAATAGAAATGCTATATAGATTATTGTTGATATTTAATTTGGAGCAAAGTGCCATATTTACAGGAATATTTGCTGCAGAACTTCTTGTGAAAAATGCAAAAACAGCGCTATGTTTTAAACAAATAAAAATCAAAGGATAAGGATTTTTCTTTGTATAAGCAAAGACAATTAAAGCATTAATCACAAAAGCTACAAAAAACATAGTCAAAACTAAAATTATTAATAATTTAACATAACTTAAAAGTCCTGCTGCTCCTGTTTGGGCAACTGAATTAGCCACAAGTCCAAAAATTCCAAAAGGAGCAAGCTTGACTATAAATTTAACAATTTTTAATACACCCTCGTTTATATCAGTAAAAAGTTGTTTTGCATCATTAGAGCAATGTCTTAGAGCAAAACCTCCACCAATAGCCCAAGCTAATATGCTTAAATAATTTCCTGAAGATAAGGCATGGATCGGGTTGTCTACTACTTGAAATAGTAAGGTTTTAAATACTTCGCCTATATGCACAGGGCTTGTAGTGGAAGCTTTTTCAATATCGGTTAATACTAATTCTACAGGAAAGATAAAACTTATACTAACTGCGCTTAAAGAAGCTAAAAAGGTTCCAAAAATATACAAGAAAATAATGTGTTTTATTTTCTCACTTCCATGATTAAATTCTTTTGTGCAAATGGTTGTTAAAATTAAAATAAAAACTAAAATTGGTGCTATAGCTTTTAAAGCTCCTGTAAATAAAGCACCAAAAATATTTGCAAAAATAGCTAAATCTTTAGAAAAAATACCTACTAAAATTCCTAAAACAATACCTATGCAAATTTGTAAAATAAGATTTCCATCTTTATAGCGTTTGATTGCATAAGAAAATAAACTCATTTCTTACCTTTTTTGTAGTGATAAATTTAAATTTATTCTAGCAAAGTAAAGCTTAAATAAGCTTTTTGATTTTTAAGTTAGCTTGTGTTAAAATAAAGCTAGAATTTTTTATGATAAGGAATATAAAATATGTATTTATTTACTTCTGAAGTTGTTAGTGCAGGACATCCTGATAAATGTGCTGATATTATAGCTGATTCTATAGTTGATGCCTTTTTAACTCATGATAAAGACTCAAGGGTTGCTAGTGAGGTTTTTGTAGCAGGAAATAAAGTAGTAATTGGTGGTGAGATTAAATCAAAATATAAACTAGAAAAACAAGATTATGAAAATATTGTAAAAAAAGCTCTAGCAGATATTGGTTACAATGGAAATCCGCATTTTAGCAAAAAACAATGTTTGCACCCTGATGATTTAGATGTAATGGTATTTTTAAATGAGCAAAGTCCTGATATCAATCAAGGTGTTGATCAAGAAGATGGAGAGATTGGAGCAGGTGATCAAGGTATAATGTTTGGTTTTGCAAGCAATGAAGCAAAAGAATATATGCCAGCAGCTATTTCTTATGCTAGAATGCTTTGTGATAAAGTATATGAGTTTGCAAAAAACAATCCTGATAAACTTGGAGTAGATATTAAAACTCAAGTTACAATTGATTATGCAAATAAAGAAAATTTTGAAAATTGCAAACCTCAAAGTATCCATACTATTGTAGTTTCAGCTCCTTGTGTTGAAAGTATGAAAATAGAAGATTTAAGAGCTTTGGTGATGGATTTGATTTTGGATTCAAATTTACCAAAAGAGCTTTTTTGCCCAGAAAAAACAAGAATTTTAATCAACCCAACGGGAAAATATGTAAATCACAGCTCATTACATGATAGTGGTTTAACAGGAAGAAAGCTTATAGTAGATAGCTTTGGTGGCTATGCTCCAATAGGAGGTGGTGCACAATCTTCTAAAGACTATACTAAGGTTGATAGAAGCGGACTTTATGCTGCAAGATGGCTTGCTAAAAATATTGTAGCAGCAGGGCTTGCTAAAAAATGTATAGTACAACTTTCTTATGCTATAGGTGTGGCTAAACCAACTTCTGTAAGTGTGGATTGCATGGGAACAAATACAAGATTAAATGATGATATTTTAAGTGATTTTGTGATGAAAACTTTCCCATTAACTCCAAATTGGATTAAAAATAAATTCAATCTTGATAAACCAAGTAAAGATACTTTCATGTATGCTGATGTAGCTGCTCGTGGTCAAGTGGGTCAAGCTGATTATCCTTGGGAAAAATTAGACGCACTTGATGAATTTAAGGCATTATAAAATGAAGCTTTTAAGCTTCATTTTGCTTTAAAAGTTTTTCTTTTATCTTTAAAATCAATATCTCTTTTGGCTTAATTACCGCATTTTCTTTTCCATTAACTGCATGATATATGCTTACATTATAATTATTTGCATAAAAACGCATTAGAAAATTTTGTAATTTATACTCACTTGAAAAATTAAACCAAGCATTGTTTGAAATAGCGATGATGATTTTTGAGTGTTTGTAAAGTTTTTCTTTTGTAGCTTCAAAGCAGATAGCATTAGTGATGAGCTGATTATTTAGAGTGTATTGATTTAATTCTTTTCCTTTTGAAAATTCATCAATATTTAAAAGATATTTTTTAAAAAAGTTTTTAAATATAGGAATTTCTTCTCCAAAAGGTACAAGATAATGTTTGTTAAAAACTTGTATGTTGCCATTGTCAAATACATAAGTACTATTGTATAGATGATTAGGTGTAGTGCTTATAGCACCTGTGATGATGATGATTTGTTTTGATAAATCTTTTAAGGCTTGTAAATAACTTGGTGCTTTATTTAATGCAAAAGCAAAAGCAGTTTCAGGAAAAATAATTATTTCTTTACCTTCTTTTATAGTCTTGTTGATTTGATAAAATATATCTTTAGAATGAGTTTGTAAATTTTCTTGTATGAATTTTTGATCTTGGGAGATATTAGTTTGGATTAATTTATAGTCTAAATTTAGCGTTTGCGATTGTTTTTGATTATATTGAGCACCGATTAGAATAAGGATTAGAATAATTGCTATTTTATAATATCTTGAAATATATTTTTCATAATAAAAATAAGCAATCAAAAACATAGCTATAATACCTTGGTAACTTGCATCAAAGATTCCATATACACTTAAAACACCCCAATTTAGCCAATCAAAGCCAAAAGGATGAATAAAACAAAGTAAAAAAATTCCACAAAGTCTTAAAAAATCATATTTAAGAAAAAAACATATAAAAAACAAAAATCCATAAATTAATCCAATTAAGATAATTTCTAAAGGAATTAAATAAGCTAAATTGAAATAAATTGATGATAAACCTATCCACCAAAACCATAAAATTCCTATAAAAAAACCGGTGTAAAAATATCCTGCTTTACTTTTGTTTCTTAGTAATAAAATTAAACCATATATGCTTAAAAACGGTGAGATAAATTCGAAAAGTAAATTTTCAAAAAAAGAAAAATAAATAAAATTTGACAATAAAAGTGCAGAAAAAAAGGCTTTTATTATTTTAAAAGTGGTAGAATTAGAATTTATGAACTTAAAAAAAAGGGGAAGAAATGGCAGAAAACGGAAATATTTGGACTTCATTGTTGCCTCTCATTGTGCTTTTTGCGATTTTTTATTTTTTGGTTATTAGACCACAACAAAAACAAGCAAAAGACCATAAGTTGATGGTTTCATCTTTAGAAAAAGGAGATAAAATCATCACAAATGGTGGGATAATTTGCGAGGTGGTAAAACCAGAAGAGGATTTTATCAAAGTTAAGCTTAATGATGAAAATGTAGTTGTAAAAATTTCTAGAGATTTTATAGCAAAGAAAATTGATGCGTAGTGGAAAAATTACTTATAGAAGTATTATTTTCTTTGTAGTTTTTCTTATAGGGCTTGTTTTTTCTATACCTTCTTTTATGCAAACCCAAAGTGGTGCTAAGATTAACCTAGGACTTGATTTGCAAGGTGGTTTGCATATGTTATTAGGTGTAGAAGTGGAAGAGGCAGTTAAGTCAAAGGTTAAATCCATAGCCTCTTCTCTTAGTTATTCTATCAATAAAGAAGATATTATTGTTGATAAAATCAAAGTAAATGATACTAGTATTGAATTTAGTTTATTGGATGAAAATGATGTAGCTAAGGTTGATTTGTTGTTAAAAGACATTAAAGGCTTGGCTATTACACACGAAAATTTACACTACACACTTTCTTTAACCCAAGAAGAAATTAAATTAACTCATGAGCAAGCTATTTTGCAAGCTGTAGAAACAATTAGAAATAGACTTGATCAATTTGGTCTTGCAGAGCCAAATGTAGCAAGATCAGGTGAGGATAAAATTTTAGTCGAACTTCCAGGTATTAAAACTGCTGCAGATGAGGCTAGAGCTAGAGAACTTATTGCAAAAGCTGCACATTTGCAATTAATGGAAGTAGATGATGTTAGAATGGATCAGGTAAATAATCTTACTCCAGCTCAAGCTGCTGAATATGGAGATTTAATTTTTGAAGATGCAAAAAATCCTCAAATTAAATATCTAGTAAAATCTATACCTATTCTTGATGGTTCTATGCTAACAGATGCAAAAGTAGGTTTTGCGCAAAGTAATAATCTTCCTGTTATTAATTTTACCTTAAATTCAGAAGGTGCTAAAAAATTTGGAGACTATACAGGAAATAATGTAGGCAAACGCTTAGCTATAGTTTTAGATAATAAAGTATATTCAGCTCCAAGAATTAATGAAAGAATAGGTGGAGGTAGTGGCCAAATTAGTGGTAGCTTTACTGTAGAAGAAGCTCATGATGTGGCCATTGCTTTAAGAAGTGGAGCGCTTTTAGCACCGGTTAAAATGCTTGAAAAAAGAAGTGTTGGACCATCTTTGGGTGCTGATAGTATTAAAATGAGTATGATAGCCCTAGCAGGTGCTTCTATATTAGTTATTGCATTTATGGTGATGTATTATGGTATAGCAGGAATTTTTGCTAATATTGCTTTAGTGGCAAATATTTTAGTGATTATTGCTGTAATGGCTATGTTTGGTGCAACTTTAACTTTACCTGGTATGGCAGGACTTGTACTGACTGTGGGTATGGCAGTAGATTCTAATGTTATTATTAATGAAAGAATTAGGGAGTTATTGCGAGAAGGTGCTAGCATAAGGCAAAGTGTTGAAAATGGTTATAAGCATGCAATGAGCGCGATTTTAGATTCTAACATTACTTCGCTTATTACTTCAGTGGTACTTTATGCTTATGGAACAGGTGCGGTAAAAGGTTTTGCGGTGACTTTGAGTATTGGGATTTTAGTTTCGATGATTACTTCTATTGTTGGAACTCATGGTATGTTTGAAATGTTTATGAACCGTATGGAAAAAAGCAATAATACAAGATTATGGTTTGGATATAGGAGACCTTAATGCAATTTTTTAGTCAAAAACATGTTTATGATTTTATGAGAATGAGATTTGCAGCCATCTCTTTGTCTTTTATTTTATTTTTTGGTTCTATTTTTATCCTTTTTACTAAGGGTTTGAATTTTGGTATTGATTTTACCGGTGGAACTTTAGTGCAACTTCAATACGAGCAAAAAGCTCCTTTGGCTGAAATTCGCAAAGCTTTAGCTATCAATGAAAATTTAAAAGGTGCTAGCGTTACTGAATTTGGTAGTGCTAATGAAGTGATTATTCGTTTTTCAGGAAGTAGCGATAGCTTGGGAAGTGACATTGGAGTAAGTATTGCAAATTTATTAAAAGATACAGGTAAATTTGAAGTGCGCCGTGTGGATGTAGTAGGTCCAAAAGTAGGAGATGAACTGCGTAATAAAGGTCTTATGGCGGTTGGAATTTCTTTGATTGCTATTTTGATTTATTTAGCAGTGAGATTTGAATGGCGTTTTGCTATGGCTTCTATTGTGTGTGAAATTCATGATATAGTCATTACTTTAGGCGCTATTGCGTTGTTTGAAATAGATGTAAATTTAGATATTTTGGCGGCTGTTTTAACCGTGCTTGGATATTCTTTAAATGATACGATTATTATTTTTGATAGGATTAGAGAAGGTGTTAAAACAAGTAAAAATTCAAAACTTGATTTAATTATCAATGAATCAGTTTCTGCAACTTTATCAAGAACTACCTTAACAACGGGATTAACTTTGATTACTGTTGTAGTGCTTTATTTCTTTGGTGGATCTATGATAGAAGGTTTTGCTCTAACTATGATAGTGGGTATTGTAGCAGGTACTGCAAGTTCTATATTTGTAGCAAGTCCAGCACTTTTATGGTTTAAATTTAGTGTTACGCAGTATCGTCAAAAAGAATTAGAAAAAGTAAAGAAAAAACAAGAAAAAGAGAAATTAAGAGCGATGTATGAAAAAGGAACGGTGTAAAAATGAATTGGGGTAAGGTTATTTATATCTTTTTTGCTCTAATGAGCTTAACTACAACCGCAGGATTTTTATATGATCAAAATGAAGTTGCATTATTTATTGCAGCTTGTGTGAATTTAATTTCTACTTTATTGAAAATCGGAGTTAGAAATTTCTTAGCAGCTGAATTATTTGCTAGTTCTTTAGTGGCTGATTTGCATTTAATTCCAGCTTTTGCTTTAATACAAATTAATCCAGAGGCTAATGTTATGGTTTATACTTTAGCAATTGGTGCTTTGATAGCTAATATCTTTTCAATGATTTTAGTTATAGTTGATTCAGTAAAAAGTCAAGAAGAAAATTAGGAGTTAAAATGGCATATGAGGCAGGTAAAATAGAAAAAAAATGGCAAAAAATTTGGCAAGAAAAAGAATATTTTGAGCCAAAAGATGATTTTTCTTTACCAAAAAAATACATTTTATCTATGTTTCCATATCCAAGTGGTAGAATTCATATGGGGCATGTGAGAAACTATAGCATAGGTGATGCTATGGCTAGATATTATAGAAAAAAAGGTTTTAATGTCTTACATCCTATAGGTTTTGATAGTTTTGGTATGCCTGCTGAAAATGCTGCGATAAAACACGGTATTCATCCTAAGAAATGGACTTATGAAAATATTGATTATATGCAAAATGAACTTGCTTCTTTGGGCTTTTCCTTTTCTAAAAAAAGAATGTTTGCTACTTCTGATCCTTTATATACTAAATTTGAGCAAGAATTTTTTATCAAAATGTATGAAAAAGGACTTGTTTATACTAAAGAAGCTGAAGTTAATTGGTGTGAGAATGATAAAACAGTCTTAGCAAATGAGCAAGTTGAAGATGGCAAATGTTGGCGTTGTGGACATGAAGTCATTAGAAAAAAAATGCCAGGATATTATGTAAAAATTACCGCTTATGCAGATGAATTATTGCAAGATCTTAAAAAATTAGAAGGAAAATGGCCAAGTCAGGTTTTGACTATGCAAGAAAATTGGATAGGTAAAAGCACAGGACTTAGTTTTGATTTTGATATAGAAGAAAATGATAAAATCAGTGCAAAAAAGATTAATGTTTTTACAACAAGAGCTGAGACTATTTATGGAGTATCTTACATTGCTTTAGCACCTGATCATGAAATAGTAAATGAATTAATTGATAAAAAATTACTAGATCAAGATACTATCATAAAAATTCAAAATATACAAAATCAAACACCCCGCCAAAGACAAGCTGCACCAAAAGAAGGATATTTTTTAAATCTTCATGTAATCCATCCACTAAGTAAAGAAAAAATTCCTTTATGGGTAGCTAATTTTGTTTTAAGTGATTATGGTAGTGGGGCTGTTATGAGTGTGCCTGCTCATGATGAAAGAGATTATGAGTTTGCAAAAACTTATAATTTAGCTATAAAAAAAGTAATTTATAAAGATGAAAATGACGCACAATGCTACACTTTAAAAGAAGGTGTTTTAATCAATAGTGGCGAATTTGATCAATTAGAATGTGATGATGCTAGAGAAAAAATTAGTTTAAAAATTGAATCTTTGGGTATTGGTAAAAAGGTTACCAATTTTAAAATTCGTGATTGGGGTGTTTCTAGACAAAGATATTGGGGTGCTCCTATACCAATGATTAAGTGTAATTCTTGTGGCATAGTTCCTCAAAAAATAGAAAATTTACCTATTACCTTGCCTGAAGATGTGATTATAAATGGAGAGGGAAATCCACTTGATAAGCATGAAATATGGAAAGAGTGCATTTGTCCAAAATGTGGTAAAAAAGCACAAAAAGAAAGCGATACTTTAGATACTTTCTTTGAAAGTTCTTGGTATTTTGCGCGTTTTGCAAGTGATGATAAAACATGGCAAGAAAAAGCGGTAGATGAAAAAAGTGTTAATTATTGGATGAATGTTGATGAATATATTGGTGGGATTGAACATGCGATATTGCATTTACTCTATGCTAGATTTTTCCAAAAAGCACTTAGAGATTTGGGTTATTTAAAAGATGATGAGCCTTTTAATAGACTTTTAACCCAAGGAATGGTCACTAAAGATGGTGCTAAGATGAGTAAATCTAAGGGTAATGTAGTAGATCCTGATTATATTATAGAAAAATATGGAGCAGATAGTGCAAGATTGTTTATATTGTTTGCTGCACCACCTGCTAAAGAACTTGAATGGAACGATAGTGCGCTAGAGGGTGCGTTTAAATTTATCAATAGGCTTTATGAAAAGGCTATGAGTTTAGAATGTGGAAAATTACAAGAAATTGATCATCAAAGTTTAAATAAAGAAGAAAAATATGCTAGATTAAAAGTATATGAAGCTTTGAAAAAATCTTTTGAAGTTTATGAAGAAAGTTTTGCCTTTAATACCTTAATAGCTGCATGTATGGAAGCTTTAAATACCTTAAATGCTATAAATCATAAAGAAGTTTTAAAAGAAGCTTTTTATATTATTTTAAATATTTTAGAGCCTATTATCCCTCATGTTTGTTTTGAGCTTAGCGAGCATTTGTTTAAATGTGAAAATTTTAAAGTATTAAAAATAAAAGAAGAAGTTTTTGTAAAAGATAGTTTTAATATAGCTATTAGTGTTAATGGTAAAAAAAGAGCACAGATTGAAATAAATTCAGAGGCTAAAGAAGATGAGATTTTAGCTTTGGCTAAAGAAAATGTTGCAAAATGGCTAGAAGGAAAAACCATTGTAAAAGAAATTTATATTGATAAGAAATTGGTAAATTTGGTGGTTAAATGAAAAAATATTTAATATCTTTTTTTGCTTTTTTTATTATATCTTGTGGATATATCCCATCATCTCAAATGGCAAGTAGGGTTTTGGGTGAAAATGTATTTTTGAAAATCAATATTAGTAAACAAGATCCCGAAAATAGTGTTTATATAACAGATATTTTAAGAGAAGCTATGCTTAATAAGCTTGGCAGAAAAGTCACAGATGAGCATAATGCAGATAGTTCTATTATAGTTACGATGAAAAAGTTAGAATTTCATCCTATGGTGTATGATAGAAATGGTTATGTAGTTAATTATAAAGCAGAGCTTTACTTGGAATTTCTTATGCGTTATAAAAATGGTAAAGAAGAAGTTGTAAATACCAAGGGAAGTTATAATTTTGATATTAATCCAAATTCTATTATTAGCGATCAAGCTAGATTTGAAGCAATTAAAAATGCATCAAGTGAAGCTTTTGATGAATTTGTTTCTATCATAGCTATTAGGGGTTATAAATAAATGGCAAGTCATATCAATGAGATTGCAAAAGAAACATTGATAAAATTAAAAGAGCGTAAGTTGCATCCAACTCCTGAAAATTATAGTGAGGTGTTTGAAGAATGTGCTAAAAAAGCGGGGGTGATGAGTTTTAATAAAGCAAGGATAGAAAAATATACTAATCTTTTAGATGATATTTACAAGCAAGAGCTAAAAGGAAAAAGTATTCGAACTATTGATGAGTTTTTGATGTTTTTAGTTTCTAGGCTTAATAGGCAAGTAAGTAGAAAATATGAAGATGTTTATGCTTTGCTTGATTTGATTGTGCAACAGCTTAGTATTAGCAAAGATAAAAAAATCAAAGAATTAGCAAAAATTACTCAACACAGATTATCTCAAGCTATGGATTTAGAAACCATATATCTTTTAAGGGCTAAATGGAGAGAGCTTGAAAAATCTTATGAGGATTATGAGCTTTTAAAAAAATTAGAAGAATTTAATATTCGAGCGTTTTTGGATTTTCATACTTTAGTTGAAAAACTCATTGTTATGTTAAAGGAGAGATCTTATGAGAAGCAGGCTGAACTTTTACTAGCTTCTTTGGAGTCTTTGTTTGGAACAAGTAAAGAACTTGAGCAGTTTAAACAAAATTTAAAAGAAAATCCTAAATTAATTGCCAGGAAAGAATTTGCACATGAGTATTATTTAATGTTGCAAAAAAAAGAAGCAACAGATAAATATTATATACAAAAAAACCTTTCTTTTTTTAATCAGCACTTAGAAAGCTTAAATGAAATGGTATCAAAGCTTTATGATAACAGCCAAGAAGATGTGAAATTTATTAATGCTTTAACTAAAGATGAAAATGGTAATGTTCAAATTAATTTTGATACACTAAAAGATAAACTTTTATATGCAAACGAGCAAATAGTGCAAATTAAAACTCAAATTCAAGCTACAAGTGACGATGAGCAAAGAGAGCAGTGGAGTCTTGCTCAAGAACTTAAAAAACTTGATGAAAACTATAAGCTTTATGCTGTTAATTATGCATTATGTTTTTTTAAAATTAATAATATAGAGCATGTTATTAATGTCTATGGTGTTGATAGTTTTAAGGCAATTAGTGGAAAGTTTAAAAAGATACTTAAAGATTTATGTAAAGATATGGGTGAAATTTGGATTTTAGATGAAAGTTCTTATTTGGTTATACTTCCGGGTAAAAATTTAGAAAGTGCTCAGATTTTTATAGAAAAAGCCTTAAAGCTTATAGATGATTATAAATTTATTTATAAAGAAGAAGTGGTTAAACTTATTTTATCATCTTCTTACATAGAAAAAAAAGAATTTCCAGATGGCGATATTTTAAAAGAATTAATCCAAAAAGCTTAGCATGAAATTTCAACAAACACTTTCACAAAAAACTATGTATGTGCAAAAAATTAGTAGATTTTTTATGTTTAGTATGTATGAGAAGTATAAAAAATTTATTCCAAAAACTAAAAATATCCAAATTATTGGCACTAATGGCAAAGGAAGTACGGGTAGATTTTTAGCGCTTTTACTTTTAGAGCAAGGATATAAAGTAGGTCATTATACAAGTCCACATATTTTTGAATTTAATGAAAGATTTTGGTTAAATGGCAAAATTGCAAGCAATGAACTTTTAGAAAAAGCGCATGAAAAACTAGAAAGTGTTTTTTTGGAAGATGTAAAAAAACTTAGTTATTTTGAATACGCTACTTTTTTAGCTTTTTTTATTTTTAAAGATTGTGATTATGTGATTTTAGAAGCCGGAGTAGGTGGGGAGTATGATGCGACAAGTGTTTTTGAAATAAATTTTAGTATTTTTACTAAAATAGGATTTGATCATCAAGATTTATTAGGTAAAAATTTAGAAGAAATAGCAAGAACAAAATTAAAAGCCATGAGTGCCAAAGCTTTAATTAATCATAAGCAAGAAGCAAAAGTATTAAATTTGGCTCAAAAAATAGCAAATTTAAAACGAGCTAGTTTAAGTATCAGTTTGCTAGAAAAAAATAATTTTATTTATCCTTATGTGCAAGAATATATTCAAAAGCACAATTTTGCAACTTTTTTAAAAGATAATCTTTTTTTAGCTTTAGAAGCTTTTTCTAAAATTTGTGCTAAAAATGAAAAAGAATTAATTCAAAGTATCAAAAATCTACCAAAACTTGATTTAAAAGGAAGGTGCGAGCAAATAAGTCAAAATATTTTTATTGATGTAGGACATAATGAAATGGCGGCTTTAGCTTTAGTTGAAATTTTCAAGGAAAAAAAAGTTCATTTAGTTTATAATTGCTTTTTAGATAAAGATTCTTATAAAATTTTAAAGGTCTTAAAACCTATAATAAAAATAGTTGAAATTTATGATTATGAAAGTAAAGATAGACCTTTGGCGGGTTCTGTTTTGCTAGAAAATTTAGAAAAATTAGATATTGTTTATCAAAAATTTGAACAAATAAAAAAAGATGAGTTATATTTAGTTTTTGGTTCTTTTGTATTGGTAGAAAAATTTTTAAGAGGCTATAATGAAAGATAAATTTACGCTAACTATTACAGATGTAAATGGTTCTAGACATTTTTTATTAAGTCAGATTATAAAAAAAGTAATAATTTATTTTACTACTTTTGTTTTTGTTGTTATAGTTTTAGGTGCTTTATATATTAATTATCTAGCAGATAAGCGTTCAGAGCTTTTAAAAGAACAAGAAATATTATCTTCAAAGAATACTAAATTGTTTTCTCAAAATGAGAGTATGCAAAAAAGTTTAGAAGAAAAAACAGCCTTATATGATGAACTCCAAACCCAACTTGCAGATATTGAGGATAATTTAGGCTTAAAACAAGATGAAAGTTTAGATATACCAGAAAGATTAGAAAAAGTCAAACTTACTAATGATCAAGCTTATTTATTTTTAACACAAATTCCAAATGGTCATGTGATAGAAGATAATGGAGTCACAGGTAATTTTGGATGGCGTCATCATCCTATATTAAATAAAAAAGAATTTCATCCAGGTATTGATTTAAGAGCAGCTTTAAAAACTCCTATTTATGCGCCTGCAAATGGAGTGGTTGAATACGCTGCATATAGCAATAATGGTTATGGTTACTCAGTGATTTTGATCCATAATTTTGGTTTTAAAACGGTTTATGCGCATATGACGCGTCAGGATGTTGTCAAAGCAGGGCAATTTGTAAAAAAAGGTGATTTGTTGGGTTATACGGGAAATACAGGTCTTTCTACGGGGCCGCATTTGCATTATGAAGTTAGATTTATTAATAAACTTTTAGATCCTAAGATTTTTATAGATTTAAACCGAAAAAACTATGAACAAATTTTTGAAAAAGAAAGGAGAGTGCCATGGCAATCTTTAATAAAGGCTCTATTGCTGCAGTATCCGAAACTACAGTCATTTCAAACGGAGCAAAAATAGAAGGAAAATTTTATTTTGATTCTATGCTTCATTTAGATGGAGAAATTACAGGAGTAATTAATTCTTCTAATGTGATAGTGATAGGTAAAAGTGGTGTTTTAAAAGGACAAGTTAAGGCAAATAAGATAGTAATCAATGGAGTTTTTGAGGGAGAAATGCAAGTTGATTCTTTAGAAATTTTATCCGGCGGTGTGCTTAATGGTAATATCATAGTTAAACAATTAAGTATTGAAAATGGTGGGAAATTTAACGGAAGTAGTAAAATAATTGAAAAAGAAGAAGAGCTTGCAACTATTGATGTGAGTATAGAAAATTCAGAAAATGCAAGCTAAATTATATGAATATTTATTAAGTAATAAAACTGAGTTAATAATTTGTGAGAATGATAAAGAAGCAGATGAATTAGCTCAAGTTTGCTTATTTTTAAAATTAAAAACTTTTATTTTACCTGATTTTAGAGCAGAATTTGGTAGCGATTTACGCTCTTTTTCTAAAGAACTTTTTGAAATTTGTAAAGTATTAAATGCTTATCATAAAGAAAATGAAAATAAAATTTTAATATCTCCTATAAAAACAATTTTGCAAAAGTTACCAGGTAAAAAGCATCTAAAAAACATTATTCTTAAAAGAAATTCACTTCTTGCTTTAGAGAAATTTAAAGAAGAAATTTTACATAGTGGATATGAGTTTGTAGATATAGTTCAAGATAAGGGTGAAATTTCAATACGCGGGGATATTATAGATATTTTTGCGATTAATGAAGAACAACCTTTTAGAATTTTACTTTTTTCAGATGAGATAGAAAGTATAAGATATTTTGATATACATACACAAAAATCAATCCCTGCTGAACTCTCCAATATAGAAATTTGTCCTTTTTTGAGTGCTTTTAGTCAAGAGCAATATGAAAATTTACAAGAAAAAATTCAAAATTTCCAAAGTCAAAGCATTATAAATGATGTTAATTCTTTAGGTTTTTGGTGTGTTGATGATTTTTGTGATTATTTAGATTTAAATTTTGTAAGCATAAAAAAATTTGATGTAAATGATTTTGAAGAAGATATTAGTAAAATCAATCAAAATATTTTACCCGAACCAAAATTTTATAAAGATTTGGTAAGTTCTTATAATTATGATTTTTTCACTTTTCACAAAGATAAAAAAATTACTATTTTAGCAAAAAATGAAGCTTTGTTTAAAGCTTTAAATTTACAAGAATTTTCAAATATTAAATTAAAAATATCCCAAGAAAGAATTAATTTAAGTACTCAAGATGAGCTTATCATATCTTTAAATAAAAAAGAAAAAAATAAAAGAGTTAGAAAAGCAAGCTTGGTAATAGATGAGCTTAGGGTTGGGGATTTTGTTGTGCATGAAGATTATGGTGTAGCTAAATTTTTAGGTCTTGAGATTATTGCAATAGCGGGAGCAAAAAAAGAATTTGTCGCTCTTGGGTATTTAAATAACGATAAGCTTTTATTACCTGTTGAAAATTTATATATGATTGATAAATATATCGGTGTAAGTGGTGGTGTGCCTTTACTTGATAAGCTTGGAAAAGGAAGTTTTTTAAAAATCAAGGAAAGATTAAAAGAAAAATTATTTGCCATTGCTTCAAATATAGTTTCTTTAGCAGCGGCTAGAGCTTTGATAAAAGCAAAAGAATTAAAAATTTCTCAAGAATTACAAGATGAATTTATCAATAAGGCAGGATTTTTTTACACTAAAGATCAAAGTCAAGTTTGTCAAGAAATCACTCAAGATTTAAAAAGTATGCAGGTGATGGATAGGCTTTTAAGTGGCGATGTGGGTTTTGGTAAAACAGAAGTTGCTATGAACGCTATATTTACTTGTGTAAAAAGTGGTTATACGGCTTTATTTTTTGTGCCAACTACTTTGCTTTCAGCCCAGCATTTTAAAACCTTAAAACGAAGATTTGATTCTTTTGATATAGAGGTTTTTAAGCTAGATCGTTTTACTAGTGCTAAAGAAAAAAAACAAGTTTTAGCATTTTTAAAAGAAAATAAGCCTTGTGTAGTGGTTGGAACACATTCTCTTTTAGGGGTTGAGTGTGAAAATTTGGGTTTAGTCGTGATAGATGAGGAGCATAAATTTGGTGTAAAACAAAAAGAAAAACTCAAGGAACTAAGTAAAAATTCACATATTCTATCTATGTCGGCAACACCTATACCAAGAAGTTTAAATCAAGCTCTTAGCTCTTTAAAGTCATATAGTGTTTTACAAACTCCACCTGAGGATCGTTTGGATGTGCGTACCTTTGTTAGAGAAAGTAGTGATGCTTTGATTAAAGAAGCTATTTCAAGAGAATTAAGAAGAGCAGGACAGATTTTTTATATACACAATCATATAGCAAGTATTGATGGGTGTAAAAAATATCTTTTAGATTTGTTTCCAAATTTAAAAATTTTAATCTTGCATTCTAAAATTGATGCAAAAATTACTGAAGAAGAAATGATTAAATTCGAAAATAAAGAATATGATTTATTGCTTTGTACTTCTATAGTTGAAAGTGGTATTGATTTGGCAAATGCAAACACTATCATAGTAGAAAATTCAGATCGCTTTGGTATGGCTGATTTACACCAACTTAGAGGAAGAGTAGGGCGTAGTGCTAAGCAAGGATATTGTTATTTTTTGATTGAAGATAAGGAAAAAATCACAAAAGATTCTTTAAAAAGACTTACGAGTTTAGAGAGTAATTCTTATTTAGGTTCAGGAAGCGTGCTTGCTTACCATGATTTAGAAATTCGTGGTGGTGGAAATTTATTAGGCGTAGATCAAAGTGGGCATATAGAGCAAATTGGCTATAGCTTGTATCTTAAAATGTTAGAAGATGAGATTAATAAATTAAGTAAAAAAGAAGAAATTAAAGAGAAAAAAATAGATCTAAAGCTTAATATCAATGCTTTTTTAAATAGTGAGTATATTAGCGAAGATCGTTTGAGATTAGAACTTTACAGAAGACTTAGTAAGTGTATGAGTGCTAATGAAGTTTATGAGATAGAAAGTGAGATGAATGATCGTTTTGGAAGACCTGATATCTTCACAAAGCAGTTTTTGGATTTAATCATCATAAAAATTTTAGCTAGCAAACATTATAAATTAGTGAGCAATTATGAACAAAATATTTGTTTTGTAAAAGATGATGAGAGCAAAGAAGTCATTAAAGCAAAAAGTAAAGACGATGATGATGTAATTGAGGCTATTTTGATGCATTTAAGAAAGAGTGAAAAAGCATGAGTGGATATGAAATTTTTAAAGCTTTAGTTAATGCAAATATTGATTATAAAGATTTTGAATGGCTAGAAAATAATACTTTAAGTGAGTTTGAAATTTTAATTTCTGTAGTTTTAACTCAAAATACAAACTGGAAAAATGTATTGAAAGCTTTGACAAATTTAAAACAAGCAAATATTACTAAGATAGAAGATTTATTAAATTTAAATACTCAAGATTTAGCGTTTTTAATAAAGCCAAGTGGATTTTATAATACTAAGGCAAAATATATTAAAAATTTTACTCAAAAATATTTTCAATATTTTAATTCTTTTGAGCTTTTTAAAGAAGAAGTTGATAGAGAATGGCTTTTGGATATTAAGGGTTTTGGTCAAGAAAGTGCTGATGGAATTTTAAATTATATATGCAAAAAAGAAGTTTTAGTAGTTGATGCTTATAGTGCAAAAATAGCTAATTATTTAGGCTATGAGTGTCAAAGTTATGATGAGTTGGCAGATTTTTTAAAAAAAGACATAACTAAAAATCAACAAGAATTGTGTGTTTTATTAAAAAAAGAATGTAAATTATATGAGCTTTATCAAATTTTTCATGCTTTAATTGTTTCTTTTTGTAAAACACACTTTCAAGGTAAAAAACTTTCAGAGGATGGTGTACTTATTCTAGATCCTTTAAAATTTTAAATTTATTTTTTATTTAAAAAGTTATTTTTTTACGATTAAAGTGCTATAATGTATTTAACTTCATAAAAAGGAGAAGTAATGAATACAAGTATAGTTGGAAAGCAATTTGAGCTAACTGAGTCTATAAAAGAGTATGTGGAAAAAAGCTTTGATGCTTTAAGTAAATATGGCTTAGATGTGATTTCTGCGCGTTGTGTTATAAGTGCTGATGAAAGGCATGGAAAGAAAGGATTTTGGGCTGAATTTAGCATTAATCTAGCCGGTATTAATACAGTGGTTGTAAAGCAAAAAGATAAAGATTTATATGCTGCTATAGATTTAGCCATTGATAGAATTTCTAAGGTTTTAAGAAGATTGCATGATAAAAATATTACCCATAAACATCAAGATGAGATAAAAGAAAATTTAGTATTACCGAGCTTGATTGAGGAAGATGAGATAGTTCCAACAGAACTTGAGCTATATAAGCCTTTGGAAATTGAAGAAGCATTGGAAAAATTAAAAGCAAGTAAAGATATATTTTTAGTTTTTAATGACATAGATGCAAAAATGAGGGTGTTATATAAGAAAAAAGATGGTAAATTTGGTTTATTTTAATAAAAATCTAGCCTTTTTTAAAGGCTAGATTTATTAGAAGAGTTTGTTAAAAATTTTATCTATTGCTTGATCTACTTTTTTACCTGTATTTTTAGCACCATCACTAGCATTTCCACCTATTGTATTAACAATAGAATTTACAACACTTTTTGTATCAAGACTTACTTTAGGATCTTGCGTTGTTCCTTTTATAACACCTTTGAAGTTTGCTCTATCAATGACGATATTAAAAGGAATGTTTAATTTGGTACTTTTTGTATCAACCTTACCTTTGCTAATATTTATATTGCTTCTATCAGCCACTAGGTTTAAATTTAAATCTATAAGATTTTTGTTGATATTTATTTTGGCTTCACCGTTGCGATATACATCTTGAGTGATATCTTTTTGTAAAAGTAACATTAAAGCACCTGTGATGAGATTTTTCTTAAGTTGCCCATCGGCTAAATTCATTAGCACTACACCACTTTCTTTTAAAAGATTATAATCAATGCTTAAATTTGATTTTGCTTGGTAATAATCAGGTAAATCTAAGCTTTGAGTTAAATTTGAAAGATCGGTATTTTGCATTTTAGCGTTAAAAATATTATTTTTTAAAGTGGCATTTAATGAGCCGTTAAATATATTTTTACTATTAATACTTGCATCTATTAAAGCGTTTTTAAAATCAAATTTTCCTTCAAAATCAGCCTTGCCTTTTAAGTTTCTATCAACTAAAAATCCTAACTTAGAAAAATCTTGCAATGATATATTATAAGTGCTTATTAGATCCATTTGATTAAGATCAAATTTACCTTTTAATGAATTAATATTTGCAAATGAACTTAAAACTTTAGCGTTAAAATCAATGATTGATTTAGAAATTTTTCCATCAAGATTGATTTTTGCTGAAGTATTCTTTGGAAATTTTTTCTCTAAAAGCTTGGATAATTCTACTTCATTAAAAGAAGAATTAATATTTGCTTTAAAATCACCATTAATATTGTTAAAATCAAGTGACTTTAAGTCAATATCTGCATTTACATTACCAAATGCTAAAACTTTTTGTCCTATCAAAGGAAAAAGTTGTTCTAATTTTATATTATCAATCTTTGCTTGTAAACTTTTTCCATTGGATTTTGCATTGATAAGCCCTTGCATGATTTTAATATTTGCATCAAGATTTTGAATTTGATTTGACTTAAGATCAACTTTGGCATCTAAATTTAAAGGTCCATTGAGATCTTGTTTGGTTAAAGGTTTTAATTTGTTAAGATTATCTATAAAAGCACTGATTTGTACATTTAAATCTTTGTTTGTAAGGTTATATGAACCTTTTAGTTGAGGTATTTTTGCTAAGTTTGAATCAAGTAAAGCTTCATAATCAATCAAAGAATTTTTCGCATTTGCTTTAGCTTGTAAGTTAAAATTTGTTTTTGGAAAATCAAGATTGCTTAGTTTTTTAAATTCCATAACATTTATATTTGCATTGTTTAACCTAGTGTTTAGATTGAAATTTTTAAAATCAAGCCCTTGTGTTTTTAAATCTAAAACTAATTTAGAATTAATAAAGGCAGGTATGGATATGGTTTTTAAAAGTTCTGCTACTTCTATATTAGTTGTATTGATATTAAGATTATTATTTTCTAAAACAGCTTTTAAGCTACCACCAAATCCAAGTAAGTCAGCATCTAATTTTTGTAATTGATTGTTTGCAAAAAGTAAATTACCTTGAATTTGACTTTTACCTTGGAGTTTCATTTTGGCTAGAGATGAAAATTGATTAAAATCATCTATTTTGATATCAAAATCACTAGTTAAGCTTTGTTTTGCTATATCATAAATGCTTTTTTGTATATAAAGTTTGAAGAAGTTGCTTAAAATTTCACTTTTAGAAATAACTTCATTGCTTTGGATTAAAGATCTTATTTCACCCTTTATATAGCTTTGTTTTGGTAAGCTTAGATTAAAATCTTTTTCAATTAGAGTATTGTTGATAGAACTTGTGTAAAAATTAATCAAAGCATTACCATTTGGTTTTAAATTTTTAGCTCGTATATCACTTATAATACTAATTTTTCCTTGAGCATATCTTGGTAGATTAGCAAAATCTAAAATTTGAGCCAAATCTATATTTTTACCAATAAATTCAAGATTTATAGGAGAAAAATCAACAATTTTTGCATCTAAGCTAAGATTAGAATCAAACAAAAATCCATTACCTTTTACTAAAAAATCACTACTTTTACCTATAGCACTACCTTTAAATGTAAAATCTTTATCGCTTTTTAAGCCAAGATTTTGAATATAGTTTTGTTTAAGTCCTAAAAGATAGTTTAAATCAAATCCTAGTCTTAAAGGTGATATACCACCTTCTATGCTAGCAAAAAATTTATCATCAATATTTGCTTTAATGTCAAGTTGTGAAAAACTAATTTTAAAATTTTCAAATTTAACATTCATACCACTTTTTTGAGCAATAATCGTTTCGATTCTTGGCTTTAAAAAAGCATTACCCATGCTTGTAAATAATAATGTATATATAGCTAGAAATGCTATACACACTACACCTAAAAGAATGTAAAGAATTTTTTTCATGAGAAACCTTTATAATGATATATCATATAAATTTAGTGATATAGACTAAACTTATATGATATATTTTACTTAATTTATTGACAATTAACTTTCTTTAATGTATAATTCTATCACTCAAAAACAAAGAGTGCTAAAAATGGCACATTTTAGAAAGGATAAAAAATGAATTTTCAACCTCTAGGAAAGCGTATTTTAGTAAAACGCTTAGAAGAAATGAAAACTACTGCTTCTGGGATTATTATACCAGATAATGCTAAAGAAAAACCATTAAATGGTGAAGTTGTTGCAGTAAGCAAAGAAATAGAAGATATTAAGGTAAATGATAAAGTAATGTTTGCAAAATACGGTGGAACTGAAATTAAACTTGATAATGAAGAGTATTTAGTTCTTAATGTTGAAGATGTTTTAGGGATTATTAAATAAAAAAGGATAAAAAATGGCAAAAGAAATATTTTTTTCAGATGAAGCAAGAAATAAACTTTATGAAGGTGTTAAAAAACTTAATGATGCTGTAAAAGTCACTATGGGGCCACGCGGTCGTAATGTATTAATCCAAAAAAGTTTTGGTGCTCCAACTATCACAAAAGATGGTGTGAGTGTAGCTAAAGAAGTGGAATTAAAAGATTCTTTAGAAAATATGGGTGCTTCTTTAGTTAGAGAAGTAGCTAGTAAAACAGCTGATCAAGCAGGCGATGGAACAACAACAGCAACAGTTTTAGCGCATGCTATTTTTAAAGAAGGTTTGAGAAATATTACAGCGGGTGCTAATCCTATCGAAGTTAAAAGAGGTATGGATAAAGCTTGCGAAGCTATAGTAGCTGAACTTAAAAAACTTTCTCGTGAAGTTAAAGATAAAAAAGAAATAGCTCAAGTTGCGACAATTTCTGCGAATTCAGATGAGAAAATCGGAAATTTAATCGCTGATGCTATGGAAAAAGTTGGAAAAGATGGTGTTATCACTGTTGAAGAAGCAAAATCAATCAATGATGAATTAAATGTAGTTGAAGGTATGCAATTTGATAGAGGTTATTTAAGCCCATATTTCATTACAAATACTGAAAAAATGACAGCTGAATTGCAAAATCCTTTTATTTTGTTATTTGATAAAAAAATTGCCAACTTAAAAGATTTATTACCAATTTTAGAACAAATTCAAAAAACAGGAAAACCACTTTTAATTATAGCTGAAGACATTGAAGGCGAAGCTTTGGCAACTTTAGTTGTAAATAAATTAAGAGGTGTTTTAAATATTTCAGCAGTTAAAGCTCCTGGCTTTGGCGATAGAAGAAAAGCTATGCTTGAAGATATTGCTATTTTAACAGGTGGTGAAGTGATCTCTGAAGAGCTTGGAAGAACTTTAGAAAGTGCTAGTATTCAAGATTTAGGTCAAGCATCAAGCGTGATTATTGATAAAGACAATACAACTATTGTAAATGGCGCAGGTGAAAAAGCAAATATTGATGCAAGAATTAACCAAATCAAAGCTCAAATTGCTGAAACAAGTTCAGATTATGATAGAGAAAAATTACAAGAAAGATTAGCTAAATTAAGCGGTGGTGTAGCGGTGATTAAAGTTGGTGCGGCTACTGAAACTGAAATGAAAGAGAAAAAAGATAGAGTTGATGATGCATTAAGTGCTACAAAAGCTGCAGTTGAAGAAGGTATAGTAATAGGTGGTGGTGCTGCATTAATCAAAGCAAAATCAAAAATCAGCTTGAGTTTGCAAGGCGATGAGGCTATTGGTGCAGCTATTGTAGAAAGAGCATTGAGAGCACCTTTAAGACAAATTGCTGAAAATGCTGGATTTGATGCTGGTGTAGTTGTAAATACAGTAGAAAATAGTAAAGAAGAAAATACTGGTTTTGATGCTGCAAAAGGTGAATATGTAAATATGCTTGAAAGCGGTATTATCGATCCTGTTAAAGTAGAAAGAGTAGCCTTGCTTAATGCGGTATCAGTAGCTAGCATGCTTTTAACAACTGAAGCTACAATTAGCGAAATTAAAGAAGACAAACCTGCTATGCCTGATATGAGTGGCATGGGTGGTATGGGAGGCATGGGTGGTATGATGTAATAACCGCCTTTATATTTTTTAGCTTTCTTTATAGAGTTGCTTTTTGTAGCAACTCTTTTAAATTCTTTCATTTTTTTTCATACTCGTTTTATTTTGTTATAATAGATGTAAAATTATAAGGATTTTACATGAAAAATTTACAAGAAGAGCAATTTTCTAACTCAAAATATATTAAACCTAAAAGATATACTTATATAGGTAAAGATAACAAAAAATACACTTGGGATTTTATAGAAGCATTAGATAGTGTTTCTGTTTTTTTATATCATACTCAAAAAGATTCTTTTGTTTTTGTAAAGCAATTTAGAATTCCTTTATGGGATTATCAAAAACGCAATAACTTAAATTTAAACGAGATGGGGTTTAGTATAGAACTTTGTTCAGGGCTTGTTGATAAAGATTTGAGTTTGGAAGAAATAGCTAAAGAAGAATGTATTGAAGAACTAGGTTATGCTCCTAAGGTTGTAGAAAAAATAGGGGAATTTTATACAGGTTTTGGTTCAGGTGTTAGTAGACAGTTTTTATTCTATGCTGAAATTAATGAAGATGATAAAATTGGTAATGGTGGTGGAATTGAGGGGGAAGATATCCAAGTAGTATGGATAAAAAGAAAAGATTTTGAAAAGTTTTCTAAAGAAAATCCTATAAAAACTCCTTTACTTGAGTATGCGTATTTATGGTTTAAGGGTAAGAATTAATCTTACCTCTTTTTATTTTTCCTCTTTATTTTCAATATTTAGATCTTTTTCATCAAGCATTTCTTTAAAGATTCCAAATAAATCTTCAGAAGCCTTTTCAGCATTAGAGCATTTATCTAAAATTTGATTTTGTACTAGTTTATCACTTGTATCTTCATTATGTGCTAAAGCAACGGCTTGGTTCATATTTTCATGTACTTTTTGATGTGGTAAATTTAACTTACCAAAAGTTCTTCCGCCAGAAAATCTTTCCTTGCCAATACCAGCAATCCATTTTGCAAGTCTGCAACTTAAATGATCAGATAAAGTTTTTCCTGAAGCATGAATAATTTCATTATATCCATTTAATTTAAATGCAATATGATCTAGTTTTGCTAGTGATATGAATATTTCAGAGGTAATGCTTTTAGCGTGAGAACTAGTTGAATTTGCATTAGAAATTAATTGAGCAAAATTACTAGAGAATTTTACTATATGCTCATTAGATTCTAATGATACTTTTTCTACTTGTTCACTTTGTCCATACATCTCATCAGCATTTTGTTTTAATAGGTTAATATTTAATTCTACTTCAGAAGTTGCTTTTTGTGTTTTTTCAGCAAGTTTTCTTACTTCATCAGCAACAACAGCAAAGCCTCTGCCGTGTTCTCCTGCTCTAGCAGCTTCGATTGCGGCATTTAGTGCTAAAAGATTGGTTTGATCGGATACATCTTTGATTAAGTTAATAACATTAGTGATCTCATCAACGCTGCGGTGTAAATTTCCCGCTGTATCTCTTGAGCGATTAGCTGATTCTATAATGCTTTGAAGTGAAGATATGATAGAGTGAGTTATTGAATTTAACTCTTGCATATCTTTTAAAGAGGAATCAGAATATTGAGAAATCATTTCCGCTTTATTAACATTTTCCTGCATATCACTTTGAACATTTGCAATACCTTTTAAAACACCATTTAATAGCATTTCCAAAAGATTTGTTTCAAGTTCAGTTTTTCCGCAATTTCCTTGAAGTTGTTTTTCATAATTTTTAATTAATTCTTGTTTTTCTGAAAGAAGTCTTTTGTTTTCTTCTTCTAGTTCTTTGATTTTATTTTGTAAATTTTCAAAGTCTTGTGATAATTGACTTTTTTTTCCAAACATATTTAATCCTTAAAAGTTAAAAAAATTGGTAGAAATTATTTTTTATAATTTGATAAATAAGTATTTAATTCATCCTTTAATTTTAACTTTTCTTTCTTTAGATTTGCTATTTCTAAGCTATCTAGATAAATTCTACCTTCTTCTGCATCTTTGATTTTGTGATCAAGTTTGTTGTGCTCTTCAAACAACTTATCAAAATGCATATCCTTGCCTTTTAACTCGGTGATTAAATCCCTAAATTCATGTAGCATGTAAGCCTCCTTTTTTGAAATTTTATTGTTATTGATTATAGCTTAAATAAGTTAAATGTATTTTAACTCGTCAGGTTTTTGTTTATTTTTAATAATCTTTTTAGCTATTTTTATACTATCTGCTGTACCAACGATTAACAATTTTGCACCAGTGCCTATTAAAGTGTCTCCTCTTGGCATAGGAGTAAATTTTTTATTTTCCAAAATTCCTACTATGCTAACATTTGCCATATCTCTTAAATGGATTTCTTTTAGTCTTTTAAATCTCACCCATGACCCGTCAGGAATTTTAACCTCTTCTAAATCAATAGGGCTATTTTTTTTGTAAAGATAATTTTCTAATAAATTTTCCATATCAGGTCTTGCTGACATAGCACTAAGTCTTTGTGCGACCAATTTTGTAGCAGAAACTATGGAATTTGCTCCAAGTTTTTTGAGTTTTTCAGTTTCGTCTTCATTGCTTGAGCTAGCTAGTATAAAATAAGGATTGATTCTTTGTAATTCTTTTTCAAACAATCTCACTGAAGCAATGATGGCTATATTATCTGCTATGTTATTGCTAAGAGTAATTACACCTTTTGCGCTAGAAAGATTGGTCTTTAAAAAGGCTATATTTGTATGTGGAGCACTTTCTATATAATAAGGATAATTATATTTTTCAGCTATCTCGCTAAAATTTTCTATTTCATCAACAACAACAAAAGGAATGTGATTTTCTTTGAATTGTTGTGCTAGTTCTATGGTAAAATCATTGTGATAGCATATTACAAAATGATTTTTTAATCTTGCAACTTTATGAAGCATTCTTCTCTCCTTGATTATTTTAGACAAGATTCCTTTTTTTACTATTTCTATCACTAAACCCATGCAAAAAGTAAATATTGTAAAAGTTAATAATACATATATAACGGTAAAAATTCTACCCGCTGTTGGTATGGGATTGACTTCAGTGTAGCCTAAAGTGGTAAATGTCATACCAGCTTGGTAAATAGCATCATTGAGATTATAATTACTTGTAAGCATATAACCAAAAGCTCCAATTAGTGTCATTATTACGACAGCAATAAGAGGGATTCTTAAAAATCTAAGTTGCTCGTAAAGCTCGTCATTGAGGTTGATTGAAGGTTTTGGAGAGGGGGACCAATTGAGGAATTTTTGTAGCTTTTTCAAAAAAGACATAATAATTCCTCGTTTATATTAAGGATTATTTGCTACTCTGTTTTTTAAGTGTTCTTAAAGTTGAAGCAGCAACTCTAACTTTTCTAGTAGTTCCATCTTCTAAAGTAATACGAACTGTTCTTAAATTTGGCAAAAAGCGTCTTTTAGTTTTGTTGTTAGCATGGCTAACATTGTTACCTACCATAGGTCCTTTTCCTGTAATTTGGCAAATTCTTGACATAAATTTTTCCTTATGAAATAAAAATAATTTTTAGCATTATATCTAAAGCAAGCTTAAAAAAATCAAATATTATTAAAAATACATAAAGAAAATTTGATAATAAGTATGATAAAATTATTTTTTATTTTATTGGAGATATATAATGTATGTAGCGCCAAGTTTATTGTCTGCAAATTTTTTAAACTTAGAAAATGAGATTAAAGAAGTATCTCAAGCGGGAGCTGATTTGTTGCACATTGATGTGATGGATGGACATTTTGTGCCAAATCTTACTTTTGGTCCTTGTGTGATTGAAAATATTTTAAAAATTACTTCAGTACCTTTAGATGTGCATTTAATGGTGCATAATGTTAGTAGTTTTGTAGATTTATTTATACCTATAAAACCAAAATTTATTAGTTTTCATTTAGAAGCTGAAAACCATCCTATTAGGGTGTGTGAGTATATAAGAAAAAACGGCATTCATCCTGCTATTGTATTAAATCCACATACTCCAGTTTCAAGCATAGAACATATTTTAGAATTTGTAGATATGGTGCTTTTAATGAGTGTTAATCCAGGCTTTGGCGGGCAAAGTTTTTTACCTTTGGTGTATAATAAAATTCGCCAGTTGAGAGAAATGATAGATAGGAAAAATCTTAAAGTTTTTATAGAGGTTGATGGTGGGGTAAATGGCTTAAATGCACCTGATTTGGATGAAGCAGGAGCTGATATTTTGGTCGCGGGTAGTTATATTTTTTCTTCGCAAGATAAAAAAACAGCAATTAATTCTTTAAAGCTTGAATTTTGAGCCAACAACAAATCGATGATTTAATCATCAAACTAAGCAAAGAAAATAAACCTTTTCCTTGGGTTTTAAGAGAACTTGCAAAAATAGAAGAATTAAACCACTATGATTTTGATTTATATATTTTTGAGCTTTTAGGACTAGGGGTAGAGCTTAATGCACAAAATTGTTTGTGTTTAAAAAGTAAAAATACAAAAATAAAAGATGAGATATTTTGTGTTGTAGATATTGAAAGTACTGGCGGGATAAAAAGTGGTCAAATTTTAGAAATAGGTGCTGTAAAAATTCAAAATTATAAAGAAATTGATAGATTTGAGAGTTTTGTAAAAGTAGATAGCATACCTGAAAATATTACAGAATTAACTGGGATTAGTTTAGATATGGTAGAAAATGCTCCTTCTTTGAAAGCTGTGTTAAATGATTTTAAGTTATTTTTAAAAGATAGCATTTTTGTAGCACACAATGTGCGTTTTGATTATCATTTTATATCTAAAGCTATGTATGAAAATGATTTTGGAGTGCTTTTAAATAGAAGATTATGTACTATTGATTTAGCTAAAAAATGCATTGAAAGTCCCAAATACGGCCTTGATGCTCTAAAAGAGTTTTTGTGTATTGAAAGTAAGCATCATAGAGCTTTAAGTGATGCTTTGGCCGCAAGTGAAATTTTGAAATACTGTCTTAAAAAAATTCCTTTTTACATTAAAACTACTGAAGAATTGTTACATTTTAGCAAGCAAGCTAAAAATCAAACAAAAAAATAAACTTTGTTTTGTATTTATTGCTATACTTCTTTTGCATAAATGACGGGAGCTTGTGATACAGGCTGAGAGTAAGCTAAAAGCTTAGACCGCACCAGAACTAGGTAATGCTAGCGTTGGGATAATTTATCAACTACTCACATACCCTTCATTTATCCAAATTTATTTCAAGGATAAATTCAAATGAAAACTCAAATGTCTTATGCAAAAGAAGGAATTTTCACAAAGCAAATGCAAATTGTTGCACAAAAAGAACAAGTAAGTGAAGATTTTTTGCTTGAAAATATAGCATGTGGAAAAATCATCATTCCTGTAAATATCAACCATAAAGCATTAGATCCAAATGGTATTGGTTATGGACTTAAAACAAAGGTAAATGTGAATTTAGGTGTTTCAAATGATTGTGTAGATTATAGTGAAGAGATGAAAAAGGTAGAATTGGCTCACAAATTTAATATAGAAGCTATTATGGATCTTAGTAATTATGGTAAAACTAGTCGTTTTAGAGATGAGCTAATTGCTACTTCAAAAGCTATGATAGGTACTGTGCCTGTTTATGATGCGGTAGGTTTTTTAGAAAAAGATTTAAAAGATATTAAAGCAAAAGATTTTTTAGATGTAGTATATCATCATGCTAAAAGTGGAGTGGATTTTATGACAATTCACGCAGGGATAAATTCTCGTGCTGCTAGGGTTTTTAAAGAGTGTGATAGGATTACTAATATAGTTTCAAGAGGAGGTTCAGTTCTTTATGCTTGGATGCAAATGAATGATGCTGAAAATCCATTCTATGAATATTATGATGATTTGCTTGCTATATGTAAGGAATTTGATGTGACACTTTCTTTGGGTGATGCACTAAGACCTGGTTGTACTCATGATGCAAGTGATGGAGCTCAAATTGCTGAACTTATCGAACTTTCATTGCTAACCAAAAGAGCATGGGCTCAAGATGTGCAAGTGATGATAGAAGGACCCGGTCATATGGCTATTAACGAAATAGAAGCTAATATGCAACTTGAAAAAAGAATTTGCAATGGAGCTCCATTTTATGTTTTAGGACCATTAGTTACTGATATAGGTGCAGGATATGATCATATAAGTGGAGCAATTGGTGGAGCAGTTGCAGCAGCAGCTGGCGCTGATATACTTTGTTATGTAACTCCTGCTGAACATTTAAGACTTCCAAATTTAGAAGATGTAAGAGATGGTATAGTAGCAACTAAAATAGCAGCTCATGCAGGAGATATAGCCAAGCTTCCCAAAGAAAGAAAAATAGATGATGAAATGAGTAAAGCAAGACAAGATATTGATTGGGAAAAAATGTTTAAATTGGCAATTGATGGAGAAAAAGCTAAGAAAATGTTTAATGAAAGAAAACCTGAAGAGCTTAATTCTTGTTCAATGTGTGGAAAAATGTGTGCTATGAACACTATGAATAAAATTTTAAAAGGTGAGGATGTAAGTTTGATAAAAGAATAAACCCTCGATTGCGAGGGTTTATTTTGATTAATCTATTAATTTGTAATTATAAGGTTTTAGATTTTTATCATCTTCAAGAAGTTTTGCTGGTGGATTACCATTTACTTCTTGGTGTTTATAGTAGCGATCACCTGCTTTATTGCCATTTAGATCTACTTTATAGTGAATTTCACCTGGATTTAATTTTTGAATATCTTCAAAACCTAAATTTGAAGTTTTGAAATCTTTAATGCCATTTTTGGCTGCAATTTCTGCTAGCTTAGTTTGTCCTTGTCTTGACATATCAACTGATTGCAAAAGCATTCTTGAAGCTTCTCTAGGATTGTGGAAACCTGTTGAGTTTTCAGCACCTACAAAGTCCGCTCTAATTTGAGATTTTCTATGTAGTTCTAATACTTCTTTTAATTCAGCTGAAATTTTAGCATCATCTGCTTTGCCATCAGTTTGAAATTTAGGCATTTTTCCAAGTTCTGCACGAATAGTTTCTATATCTTTAATCAAGCTTACTAAAGAATATTCAGCTGTTCTTAAATCATGAGCTACTGAATTTTGAATATCTTTTACTTGTTTAGCTAAATAGCCTTCGCTTTGAGTATGGCAAGTTTTACAAGCTGAGTTAATATCAACTAAAGGTGATGTGATGTTGTGGTTAGTAACTTTTTTTGCACCTTTTCTAATATAAGGCATATGACAATCTGCACAACTTACACCATTTGCAGCATGTACTCCACCACTATAAAGTTCGCTTTCTGGGTGTTGAATTTTAATCATTGGCGCTTTTGTGATTTTATGAACCCAATCACTTGGAAAATTTTCTCTATTTTTTTCATAATAATCATCAATCATTTCTATTCTAAATGGCTCGCCTTTTTTCCACTCACTCCATGGAAATGCTAGCTCTATACCATCAACTTCGATTTCAACTGGCTTGTTACCATCTCTCCAAGAATCAAACTCATCATAAGTTTTTTGAGTGCCATTCCACCATTTTTTAGAACTATCATTAGCAATACTTTCGCCTATAGTTTTCACTTTAGTGCCTGTTGGTTTGAAGTAGTATTCAACATGACATTGAGAGCATACTAAAGTTCTCATTTCGCTTCTTGAAGCTTTAATGCCTTGTTTTTCGTCTGCTTCATAACCTCTTGAAATTAATGCTTTAATTAAAGCTGGTCTTGTAAGTCTTAAACTCATATCTGTTGGGTTGTGGCAATCTGCGCATGTTACACCCATTCTTTTTCCACCATGAGGTCCGCTGTGTTCAGGTGAGTTTTCTTTAGCTCCATTTACAGCTGGGATAGTTTTAACCATAGTCCAATATTTTGCAGAGTTAAATGCTACCCAATCACCTTTTGCAGTGTTGTTTAAAAGCCATGGAGTCCATCCGCTATGACAATTCATACAAGCCGTTGGTTGACCGCCAAATCCTGTAAAACCATGTGCATTTAAGAAATCTTTATTATTTCTAGCTGTATCCATTTGATCTACTTGAACCCAAAAGTGTCCTCTTTCTTCATTTGCATCAATGCTAAATGGATAACCTGCCCAAAGAACAGTTAGTTGTGGATAGCGAATAAGCTTTGAATAAGCTAAATTTCCACCAAATTCTGTTGCATTAGGTGTTTGTTTTTCTACTGCTGTGTGCATGTCTAAATAATCAGGAAAGTTCTTTCCCCAGTAATCAAAAGTAGGATTTTCATCACCAAGTTTTACAATTTCTTGTGAAATGATCCCGCCTACTGAATCATTTGTTTTAGCTGTAATGTCCTGATTAAGCCATAATACACCTGCAATAGCTACTATAGTAGCACTTATAGCACTATATAAAATGCCTTTGTTATTCATTAAATACTCCTTTCATTTAAAATCCTCTCTTGTGACCAACACCTTGGTGGCAAGATACACAACTTAAAGCATTATCTTTATGTGGATCTAGGGTAGGGTTGATAGTGTTACTCGCAATTTCTTTGTGACATTCTATACAGTTATTTTGGACTATTTCTTTACTTTTTGCATTTGCACTCAAATGTGTAGGTAAAGAATCTAGTTTGAAAGTAAATGCATAAGCATGTCCTAAGCCACTTTGAGCTTTAGCAATCCATTTTTCAAAAAAGCTATGTGGCAAATGGCAATCATTACAGGTTGCTCTTGGTTTACCATCAACTTCTTTAGAGTGCGAAGCTTTTAAATAATCATTATAAACCTCGTTCATAATATGGCAATTATTACAGCTTTCACTAGCATCGCTAAAATAAGAAGTGCCCTTAGCATTATGGAAAGTATACATTCCAACTCCTGCTAAAATTACAAGTAAGAAGAGGAAAACAGCAAAAAGTTTTGAGTTTGCTTTTTTCAAAGTCTCTCCTTTGAATGAAGTTTAAGTTACAAGAACTTGTGTATAATTATATAACACCATAAAGGTAAAAAAGTAAATATATATTTATTAATCATTTATTATTTTTTTAATAAGATAAAAAAAGTGTTATTTTTTTATATAATTATATTTACTATTATACAAATAAAATAAATTTTAATGAAAGAAATACTAAAATATAAATATCTAGAAATAAAGGTAGGTATATCATGCAAATTCAACCATCAATGTATATTAACAGAGAACTTTCTTGGCTTGCGTTTAATTCTCGTGTTTTAGATCAATGCTCTAAAGATCTTCCTTTGCTTGAAAAACTTAAATTTATTGCTATATACTGTACAAATTTAGATGAGTTTTATATGATAAGAGTGGCTGGATTAAAACAACTTTTTGTGGCAGGAATAAGCACAACAAGCAATGATGAAATGACTCCTCTTGCGCAACTTAAAGCTATTAGAAATTATCTACATGAAGAAAAATATGTAGTAGAGCAGTATTTTACTAAAATTACCCAAGATTTAGAAAAAGAAAATTTATTTATTCGCTCATACGAAGAACTTGATGAGGATTTAAAACAGCAATGTAATGAGCATTTTTTTTCTAATATTTTTCCTGTGATAGTTCCAATTGCAGTTGATGCAACTCATCCTTTTCCGCATTTAAATAACCTTTCATTTTCTTTAGCGGTAAAACTTTGTGATCCTATGCACCCTGAACTTTTAAAATTTGGCATGATACGCATACCTAGGGTTTTACCAAGATTTTATCAAGTAAGTTCTAATATTTATGTGCCTATAGAAAGTATAGTACGCTATCATACTGAGCATATTTTTCCTGGCTATAAGCTCTTATCTTCTGCTGCTTTTAGAGTAACTAGAAATGCAGATATGGAAATAGAAGAAGAAGAAGCTGATGATTTTATGTTGATTTTAGAGCAGGGTTTAAAACTTCGTAGAAAAGGTGCTTTTATACGCTTGCAAATAGAAAAAGGCGCAGATGAGCAGTTGATTGAATTTTTAAGTTCTCATATGAATATTTTTCATAAAGATATTTATGAGTATAATATACTTTTAAATTTAGCTTCATTATGGCAAATCATTTCCAACAAAGAATTTACACATTTGCTAAATCCTATGTATACACCAAAAATTTTACCACCTTTTGGGGATAATGTATCTATATTTAGTGCAATAGATAAACAAGATATTTTGGCTATACAGCCTTATGAGAGTTTTGAGCCTGTATATCAATTTATCAAAGAGGCAAGTAAAGATCCTAAGGTTGTTTCTATAAGAATGACTCTTTATAGAGTAGAAAAAAATTCAAACATAGTTCAAGCTTTAATTGATGCAGCAAGCGATGGCAAACAAGTTACTGTAATGGTAGAATTAAAAGCGCGTTTTGATGAGGAAAATAACTTGCATTGGGCAAAATCATTAGAAAATGCAGGGGCTCATGTGGTATATGGAATCACTGGTTTTAAAGTGCATGCAAAAGTAGCTCAAGTGATTAGAAAAGAAGGGGATAAATTAAAAATTTATAATCATTTAAGTACGGGTAATTACAATGCAAGTTCAGCTAAAATTTATACTGATGTGAGTTATTTTACTTCAAAAGAAGAATATTCTCAAGATACTACAACTTTTTTTCACATACTTTCAGGATATAGTAAAAGTCGTCGTTTAAAGACTTTATCAATGAGTCCAAAGCAAATCAAAGAAAGAATTTTAGATATGATAGCTACTGAAGCAAGCTATGGAAAAGATGGAGTAATCATAGCCAAAATGAATGCTTTGGTAGATGGTGATGTGATTAAAGCTTTATATGAAGCTTCAAATAAAGGTGTTAAAATAGATCTTATTGTGCGTGGAATTTGTTGTTTAAGACCTGGAGTAAAAGGATATAGTGAAAATATAAGAGTTAGAAGTATAGTGGGAAAATATTTAGAACATGCTAGAATTTTATATTTTAAACATACAACACCAAATTATTTTATTTCAAGTGCTGATTGGATGCCAAGGAATTTAGAAAGAAGACTAGAATTAATGACTCCTATTTTTGATGAGCATTCTCGTGCAAAGTTAGCTCAAATTTTAAAATTACAATTAAGCGATAATGATTTGGCTTATGAGTTAGATAGCGAGGGAAGATATCGTAAGGTTGTTTTAAATGAGACAGAAAAAATCAACAATTCTCAACAAACTTTAGAAGAGTATATTAGTAGAATTTTTAATACCTTGAAAAAAGATACTGATCACAGCAGGGCGACGCACTTAGCAACGAAGCTTTTTAGGGATAGCTAATCCTTGCTTTTTTGGCAAGGATTATTTCCAACCTTCTATGTAGTTTTTAAGTTTTCTACCAACTTTTGGGTGTTTAAGTTTTTTTATAGCTGAGCTTTCTATTTGTCTTACTCTTTCTCTTGTGACATTTAATTCTTTACCGATTTCTTCTAAAGTTCTATCACTTTCATCATCCATTAAGCCAAAACGCATTCTAATAACAGCCTTTTCTCTATCATTAAGCTGATCTAAAACTTCATCAATTTGTTCTTTTAAATCATCTTTTAAGATGTGATCCATAGGTGAAATTGAGGTTCTATCTTCTACAAAATCTCCAAATTTACCATCATCCTCGTTGCTAATAGGTGCTTCTAGGGAAATTGGTTCTTTAGTAATTTTAATAACTTGTTTTACTTTATCTATACTAAGTCCTACTTCTTTTGCAATAATACTTACATCCGGTTCTTTACCTTCTTTTTGTAAATACTCGCGAATGATTTTATTGATTTGATTGATAGTTTCTATCATATGAATAGGAATTCTTATAGTTCTTGCTTGATCAGCAATTGCTCTTGAAATAGCTTGTCTAATCCACCAAGTTGCATAGGTTGAAAACTTATAACCGCGTTTGTATTCAAATTTATCTACCGCTTTCATTAAGCCTATGTTGCCTTCTTGGATTAAATCTAAAAATGGTAATCCGCGGTTAGTATATCTTTTAGCAATGCTTACAACTAAGCGTAAATTTGATTTTGCCATTCTAGTTTTAGCCTCATCAGATATTTTTTTACCGCGTTTGATTTGCTCTAGAATTTCTTTTAATTGATCTTTTTCTAAATCAAAAGAATTTTGACTAGCTTCTTTAGTTTGAATGAGTTTTTTAATCTCCATATAAGTGCTTACCATGGTAGTTTCTAAAGCACGCTCGGCTATTTCTTCTTTGCTAAGTTTGGTAATATCTTTTAAAATATCTTGGTGTCTTTGTTTTAATTCTTCTGAAAACATTGGTAAGCGATACTCTAAGCGTTTTAATTCTTTATCAAATTCCTCATCACTTTTTAATGCTGTTTCCATAGATTTTACTATTTCAGAAATAAGTTTTGATGTTGGACCTAGATCCATTAGTTTTTCTTTTAGTATATTTTTCTTAAAAGCAATTATGAGTTTATCTAATAGTTCATCATCATTTTTTTCTGCATTAATAGTAGATATAGTTTTTAACCATTCTTTTTTTGCTTTTTCTAATGCTTTAAAGCTTTCTATGACTTTTAGAGTTCTTTCATCTTCTTTTTTATTTGTTTTTTTAGGTTTTTTTTCATTAGAATTTTCATTTTCCTCATTTTCATTTTCTTCTTCAGAGTCTATTTCTTCATCGCTTTTATCATCATCGCTTTTATCATCATCCTCAAAGCTTTTAAAAAGCTCTTTCACTCTTCTTTCTCTATTAATTAAAGGTTCTTTATAATCAAGTATAAAATCAATCAAATAAGGCACAGAACAAAAAGCATCGATGATAATGTCTTCGCCTAGCTCAATCTTTTTAGAAATTTCAATTTCTTCATCTTTATTTAAAAGAGCAATTTGTCCCATTTCTCTTAAATACATTCTTACAGGAGAGTCTGATCTGCTCCACTCAAGTAAATCATTTTCATTGGCTAAATCAAATTCATTTTCCAAACTTGTATCTTGTAATTTTTGTTTTTCCTCTTGTAGCTTTTTTGCTTCTTCTAAATTTCTTTTTTTGGCAATTTCAGCTGAAGAGATTAATTCTACTTTATATTTATCCATTAGATCACGGATTTTTTTTGCACTTGTTGCGTTTGGAAGCTTTGCAAAATACTTGACAAGTTTTTCATATGTGATATAATCTTTAGAATTTTCTTTGAAAAGTTCTTCTAAAACATTAGTTTCATTAGCCATGGATACCCCTTGTATTTAAGTAATGAGTGTAAAACTAAATATTATGCCTAAAAATTAATTAAAAACAAATAAAAATATTTTGGAACGACTTTTGCTTTGTTAGTGAAAAATTAAGATTTTAGTTAGGAAAAATAATGCAAAATGGGTATTATCAAGCCACTGGTGCTATGGTTACGCAATTTAATCGCTTAGATGTTGTAACTAACAATCTAGCAAATGTAAATACAAGTGGCTATAAAAGAGATAATGTTGTTATTGCAGATTTTAAAAGGATTTTTAAAGAAACTCAAGATGAGTTACCTATACAAAATCACACAAGAGATGCTGCAAGATTTGTTAATACAACTATAGATAGAGTTCCGCAGGTTAATCATGTCTATACAAATTTTAGTGTAGGTTCTATGAAAATGACGCATAATCCTTTGGATTTAGCTCTTACTCGCGAAGATACTTTTTACTTGATTAAAACAAATAATGGTGAAATAAGATTAAGTCAAGATGGAAATTTCCAACTTGATGATGAGGGTTATTTGGTAAACCGTCAAGGATATAGAGTTTTAAGCAGTGATTATTTTAATAATCCCGAAAATGATGGCATACGCATAGGAGATTCTACTTCTTTTATTAATGTGGATAAAAATGGAATCATTAGTGCAGCTAATCAAAATATTGCAAGATTATTTGTAGCACAAGTTGATGATTTAAGAGATTTACAAAAAGATGGCGATAATATGTATAAAATTGACAATTTAAACAAGATTAGAGATTTACCAAATTCAAATGCCATTAAGCAAGGTTTTACTCAAGGATCAAATGTTAATCCAGTTACAGAAATGGTAGGGTTAATTGAGGCAAATAGAATGGTTGAGATGTATCAAAAAGTGATGACATCTCATATGGATGATTTAAATCAAGAAGCTATTAATAAATTAGCAAGTACTAAATAAACTAAGGATAGATAAAATGTTAAGATCATTATACACAGCAGCATCAGGGATGGTATCGCAACAAACACAAATTGATGTGACTTCAAATAATATTTCAAATGTTAATACAGTAGGTTATAAAAAATCGCGTGCAGAATTTGCAGATTTGATGTATCAAACGATGAAATACGCAGGAACTTCAACCTCAAGTACCACAAAACATCCAAGTGGCATTGAAGTAGGGCTTGGAGCAAGAGTAACAGCTGTAAGTAAAATTTTTAGTGAAGGTAGTTTAAAACAAACATCAACTTCAGGTCTTGATATGGCAATTGCTGGTAATAATGGCTTTTTTCAAATTCAAATGCCTGATGGAACTATAGCTTATACTAGAAATGGTCAATTTACTAAAGATGCTGAAGGAAACATAGTAAATTCAGATGGTTATAGACTTTTACCGGAAATGACTATACCTGAAGATGCTATTGCTATAAATGTGGCAAGTGATGGAACAGTTTCAGTAATGCAGCCAGGAAATACAGCTGAAACTCAAATAGGACAAATTGAACTTGTAAATTTTATCAATCCTGCAGGTTTACATGCTTTAGGGGATAACCTTTTAGTAGAAACTGATGCAAGTGGGGCGCCTATTGCAGGTATAGCGGGCGAGAACGGTTTTTCTGTCATCAAACACGGCTTTGTGGAGCTTAGTAATGTTCAACTTGTAGAGGAAATGACTGATCTTATTACAGGACAAAGAGCTTACGAAGCAGGCTCAAAAGCAATCACTACAAGTGATGATATGCTTGGAATTGTAAATCAATTAAAACGCTAGAATTAACTAGCGTTTATAATATGTAAAAATATTTAAAAATATACTAAAAAACTCCTATTTATAAATACTTATAAAATATTCTTTTTTATAATTTAAATTTTATCATTAATGTAGTAATATTTTTTAGATGTATTAAAATACATTGAATAAACAATAACGAGGGATATAATGAACAGAAGAGACTTCATTAAAAACACCGCTATTGCTAGTGCTTGTGGTGTTGCAGGTCTTAGTGTTCCAAGTAGTGTACTTGCTAATACTGAGAATAAATGGCGTTGGGATAAGGCTGTTTGTAGATTTTGTGGTACAGGCTGTGGAATTTTAGTTGCAAGTTTAGATGGTAAAATTGTTGCTGTAAAAGGAGATCCAGCAGCTCCTGTAAATCGTGGATTAAATTGTATTAAAGGTTATTTTAATGCAAAAATTATGTATGGAGAAGATCGCTTAGTAACACCTTTACTTCGCGTAAATGCAAAAGGTGAGTTTGATAAAAATGGAAAATTTCAACAAGTTTCTTGGCAAAGAGCCTTTGATGAAATGGAAAAACAATTTAAAAAAGCTTACAAAGAAAAAGGTGTTGAAGGAATTGGAATTTTTGCAAGCGGTCAATATACTATACAAGAAGGATATGCTGCTGCAAAATTAGTAAAAGCTGGTTTTAGATCAAACAATATAGACCCAAATGCACGCCATTGTATGGCTAGTGCGGTTGTTGGTTTTATGCAAACTTTTGGAGTTGATGAGCCTTCTGGCTGTTATGATGATATAGAGCTTACTGATACTATTATTACTTGGGGTGCAAATATGGCAGAAATGCATCCGATTTTATGGTCAAGGGTAAGTGATAGAAAATTAAGTAATTTAGATAAAGTCAAAATTGTAAATTTATCTACTTTTTCTAATAGAACTTCTCATATAGCAGATACTGAAATCATCTTCAAGCCAAATACTGATTTAGCTATTTGGAATTATATCGCTAGAGAGATTGTTTATAATCATCCTGAAGCTATGGATAAAGAATTTATTGAAAAACATTGTATCTTCACAACAGGCTATGCTGATATTGGTTATGGAATGAGAAATAATCCAAACCATCCTAAATTTAAAGCAAGTGAGAAAGATACAGTAGCAAAACAAAATGCTATTATTGTAGATGAAGAAGAAGCGGTATCTTTGGCTTATTTAGGAGTAAAAGCAGGTGATAAATTTGAAATGAAACACCAAAGTGCTCCTGATGCGCATTGGGAAATTTCATTTGAAGATTTCAAAAAAGCATTAGAGCCTTATACGCTTGATTATGTTGCTAAAGTTGCTAAAGGTAATGAAGATGAAAGCATTGAAGAATTTAAGAAAAAACTTCAAGAATTAGCAAATTTATATATAGAAAAAAATAGAAAAGTTGTAAGTTTTTGGACTATGGGCTTTAATCAACACACAAGAGGTACTTGGGTGAATGAACAAGCTTATATGGTGCATTTCTTACTTGGTAAACAAGCTAAGCCAGGTAGCGGTGCGTTTTCATTGACAGGGCAACCAAGTGCTTGTGGAACCGCAAGAGAAGTAGGGACTTTTTCGCATCGTTTACCTGCTGATATGGTCGTTGCAAATCCTAAACACAGAGAAATTAGCGAAAAAATTTGGAAAGTTCCGGCAAAAACAATCAATCCTAAACCAGGTGCTCCATACTTAAAAATCATGAGAGATTTAGAGGATGGAAATATCAAATTTGCTTGGGTGCAAGTAAATAATCCTTGGCAAAACACTGCTAATGCAAATCACTGGATAGCAGCAGCTAGAGAAATGGATAATTTTATCGTTGTGAGTGATTGCTACCCAGGAATTAGTGCTAAGGTGGCAGATTTAATTTTACCAAGTGCTATGATTTATGAAAAATGGGGTGCTTATGGTAATGCTGAAAGAAGAACTCAACACTGGAAACAGCAAGTGCTGCCTGTAGGTGAGGCTATGAGTGATACTTGGCAAATTATGGAATTTGCAAAACGCTTTAAATTAAAAGAAGTTTGGGGTGAAACTAAGGTAAATGATAAACTTACTCTGCCAAGTGTTTTAGAAGAAGCTAAAGCTATGGGTTATAGTGAAGATGACACTTTATATGATGTATTATTTGCAAACAAAGAAGCAAAATCTTTCAAAGCAAACGATTCTATTGCAAAAGGATTTGATAATAGTGATGTTAATGGCGATGAAAGAAGAATTATAGGTAGTGATGGTAAAGAATTTGAAGGTTATGGCTTTTTTGTGCAAAAATATCTATGGGAAGAATACCGCAAATTCGGTTTAGGTCATGGGCATGATTTAGCGGATTTTGATACTTATCATAAAGTAAGAGGTTTAAGATGGCCTGTGGTAAACGGTAAAGAAACACAATGGAGATTTAATACTAAATTTGATTATTATGCTAAAAAAGCAGCTCCAAATTCAGATTTTGCATTTTATGGTGAATTCGCTAAAGAACTGCCAAAAGGAGATTTGCTGGCTCCGCAGACTAAAGAAAAATATAGCTTGAAAAACAAAGTGAAAATTTTCTTTAGACCATTTATGAAAGCTCCTGAAAGACCGAGTGAAGAGTATCCATTTTGGTTATGTACTGGTAGGGTTTTAGAGCATTGGCATAGTGGAACTATGACTATGAGAGTTCCTGAGCTTTTCCGTGCAGTACCTGAAGCACTTTGTTATATGAATGAAGATGATGCTAGGGCAATGAAAATTAATCAAGGTGATATCGTATGGGTACAATCACGCCGTGGTAAAGTAAAAGCTAGAGTAGATTTTCGTGGTAGAAATAAACCATCTAAAGGGCTTGTGTATGTGCCTTGGTTTGATGAAAATGTATATATAAACAAAGTTACATTAGATGCAACTTGCCCATTGTCTAATCAAACAGATTTCAAAAAATGTGCCGTAAAAATTACTAAAGCATAAAAATGAAAAATAGAAGAGAATTTTTAGCCTTTACTTTTAAGCTTTTATGTATAGGAAGCGGAAGTGCATTTTTAGCAAGTTTAGCATTTAGCTCAAATCAGGAGTATTTTTTAAGACCTCCTGGGGCAGATGATGAAAAAGAATTTTTATCAAAATGTATACGATGTGGACTTTGTGTAAAAGCTTGTCCTTATGATGTTTTAAAACTAGCAAATTTAGAAAATAGTGCTAAAAATGGCACACCCTTTTTTATAGCAAGAGAAAATCCTTGTAGATTGTGCGAGGATATACCTTGTATAAGAGATTGCCCTACAAATGCTCTAGATCATAAATATTTAGAGCAAAATGATGGAATTTATAAAACAAAAATGGGTATAGCTATAATTGATAGTGCAAGTTGTGTTGCTTATTGGGGAATTCAATGTGATGCTTGTTATAGAGCCTGTCCATTGATAGATAAGGCATTAAAGCTTGAAATAAAACGCAATGAAAGAACTGCAAAGCACGCATTTTTATTACCTGTAGTAGATCATGAAGTATGCGTGGGATGTGGGATTTGTGAGAAAGCCTGTATAACGCAAAAAGCTGCTATTAGAGTTTTACCTAGAGAATTTGTCTTGGGAAAAGCTGGGGATAATTACATCAAAGGTTGGGATGAAAAAGATGAAAAACGCTTGCAAGATGTAAACACAGATAAAAATTTCAATAAAAACAAGGCTAAAGATTATCTTAATGATGGAGAATTGTTATGAAATATCTTATTTTAAGAAGAATAGTGCAATTGTCTATCTTAACTTTTTTTTCTTTTGGTGTATTTAATTTTATATTAAAAGGAAATTTAAGCTCTTCAGTTTTATTTTCTTCGGTGCCGCTAAGTGATCCTTTTGCGTTTATTCAACTTGCTTTAGCAAGTTTGCAAGTAGATTTAATGGCTTTAAGTGGTGCTTTGATAGTATTTTTATTTTATGCTATTTTTGCTGGAAGAGCGTTTTGCGCTTGGGTTTGTCCTGTAAATATCATTACTGATTTTGCTTATTTTATTAGAAGTAAATTAGGTTTTAATCAAGCAAGGATTTTTAATGTAAATAAAAATTTGCGTTATTATGTTTTGGCTTTTGTTTTGATTTTTTCTTTTCTTTTTTCCTTTCCTGTTTTTGAGGAATTTTCTTATATAGGAATAATCCAAAGAGGAATTATTTTCGGCGGTATTTCTTGGCTTTTTGTAGCTTTGATTGTTTTTTGTATAGATACATTTTTTAGTCCAAGATTTACTTGCTCGCATTTTTGTCCTTTAGGAGCTTTTTGGGCTTTAAGTTCGCATTTTTCATTACTAAAAGTAAGATATAACTTGCAAAAATGCACCAAGTGTTACAAATGCCTTGGAGTATGCCCTGAAAAGCAAGTGCTTTGGATGATAGGTAAAGAAAATCAAGATGTAAAATCAGGTGAGTGTATAAGATGTGGAAAATGTGTTGATGTTTGCGGTGATGATGCTTTAGGTTTTAGTATAATAAATTTAAGGAGAGAAAATGAAAAATAAAATCTTTTTATCCTTAGCAGCAGCTGTTTTAATAAGTGCTTGCGGACTTGCTGTTAAAAGTGTTGATTCAAAAGATATAGGTTTAAGAAAAACAAGTTTAGAAAGTGAAAATGTAGAGTTATTGGATGCAAAGTATTCTCAAGCAATGGCTGGAGAGTCTGTTTTAATTGAGAGATCATTTGAAAATGCTCCGCCATTAATTCCACATACTTTAGAGGATATGCTTCCAATTACTAAGGATAATAATATTTGTTTAAGCTGTCATGATAAAGCCATAGCTAAAGATGTTGGAGCCACTCCGCTTCCAAGTAGCCATTATTTTGACTTAAGAAAAAACAAATCTACTAAAGATATGATAAGTGATGCAAGGTTTAATTGTACACAATGCCATGTACCACAAAGCGATGCAAAACCTTTAGTAGGAAATAGTTTTGAAGCTAAATTTAAAAATGAGGAACTAAAGAAAAAATCTAATCTTTTAGATGTTTTAAATGAAGGCGTAAAATAAAACTATGAAAAAAATATTTTTAATCTTACTAATGAGTGTATATGTATTTAGTTATGAGCTTAAACTTGATTCAAATTTAAATGCCTTAAAACTTGTTGATAGTAGTTTGCTTATAGGACTTGATAATGGAGAATTAAATCAGTACTTTATTAAAGACAAAAAAATGCAAAAAATCACTCAACTTGATAAGATTAAAAATTTTTACGAAGAAAATCTTAGCCCTAGAATTTATAGTATTGATTACTTAAATGGGGCTATTTTGATTTTAAGTGAAGGTGATTTTGGTAGTAAAAGGCTTAGTATTTATAAAAATAAACAACTTTACAACTATAAGCTTTTAAGTGATGGAGTAAAAAAAGCTTTGTTTTTAGATGATGATACTATTTTATTAGCCTTGCTAGGTTCTAATATAGAGCTTTTTGATTTAAAAACAAAAAATATTATAAAAAATTTTACTTTCTCTAACTCAAGTTTAAGTGATGTGGTTTTAAATGAGGCAAAAACTCAATTAGTAGCAGGTTTTGAAAGTGGTGAAATAGTACTTTTTGATGTGAAAAAGTGGCAAAAAATAAAAAGTTATAAAAATCTTCATAAAGATAATATTTATCAACTTGATTTTAAAAATGCAATTATTACAAGTTGTAGCACTGATAGAAAATTAGGCATAGTGCGAAATGATCAAGAAAAAAGCATAGAAAGAGACTTTTTAATATATGCTTGTAGTCTAAATAAAAGTGGTTCTATAGCGGTTTTTGGAGATAATGAAAAAAATATTATAGAGCTTATAGATACTAAAAATTTAAAAACAATAAAAAAATTCCAAAATAAAGATTTTTTGCTAGAATATCTTATATTTTTAAACGAGCATGAATTTATTAGTGCTGGTTATGAAGATAAAATTATATTTTGGAGTATAGATGAATCTTTCTAGTGTATTGATTTTAACTAAAGAGGAAAAATTAGAAAAACTTAAAGAACAAATTCAACAAACACCATGTTGTAGTGTGGAATTAGCTCAAGAAGAAAAAATTATAGTGGTAATAGAAAGTGAAAATTTAGATGATGAGTTAAAAGCATATAAACAATTAGAACAGCTTGATGGGGTGATAAGTATTAATATGGTATTTTCGTATCAGGATTTGGATGAAGAAAGAGAAAAAATTTTAAAAGCAAATTTTGAGGCAAATACTTTTGATGAAAATTTAAAAAAAGATAATTTAGAATACTATGGTAATGTTTTTAGAAAGTATTGATTATGATTTTTTTAATTCCTTTAATTGTGATTATTTCTTCTATTTTTATCATTGATCACTTTTATTTTTCCAAAGAGAATGAAGTTGTAAAAGAAAAAAAACAAGTAGTGCAAAAAAACACCGATTCTGATAAACAAAGATATCTTGAAAATATATTAAATCAAAAATAATCATGTACACACAAATTTCATATAAAAAATTCTTTTGGATTAATATTTTAGTTGTGATTACTCTTGCTTTAAATTTAAGAGCACCTATAACTTCCATAGGTCCTATGATAGAACATATTCAAGAATATTACAATATTAATTCTACTTTAGCAGGTATGCTAACAACCTTACCTTTAATAGCTTTTGGTCTTATATCGTTTTTTGTAGCGTATTTTTCACAAATTAAAGCTTTGTTTTTTGCTTTAATTTTGATTGTCTTTGGAGAAGTTATTAGAAGTTATGGAGGAACTATAGGTTTATTTTCTGGGGTTTTTTTGATAGGAGCAGGCATTGCAATAGCTAATGTTTTATTACCTTCTTTTGTAAAAGAAAAATTTTCTAAAAATACTTATAAGATAATGGGTTTATATGGATCAATTATAGGCTTATCTTCAATTGCTGGCGTGGCCTTATCACTTCCTTTGCTTAAATTTTTTGATGTACCTCAAGCTATGTTTTTTTGGGCTATATTGGCTTTAATTGCTTTGATTTTTTATTTTCCGCATTTGAAAAATAAAAGATTATTACGCCCTAAAAAGAAAAATATTAATAAAGTGAATATCTTTTTAAACTTAACAGCCTGGAAAGTTACTATTGTAATGGGATTGCAAAGTTTTTTATCTTATAGTCTTTTTGCATGGCTTAGTGTGATGATTAGTGAAAAGGGCTTTGGAATTGACTTTGGTTCTAATGTTTTATTATTATCTCAAATCATAGGGATGCCCGTGGCATTTTTACTACCTATCATTTTAGGAAAGCTTAGATCTCGTGCTAAAAGTTTTGCTATAGTGATGTTAGGGTTTTTGTATTTTTTAAGTTTTATGATGATTTTTCTTTTTAAGGTAAAAGCGATTTTGTTTTTAGCGGCTATTTTTTTAGGTTTTGCTTCTAGTGGAGTTTTTACAATTTCGTTATTATTTATTGCTATCAAAAGCTCAAATTCTATCATAGCGGCTAAACTTTCTGCTATGTCGCAAGGTATAGGGTATTTAATAGCTGCTCAATCACCTTGGATTATAGGCATGCTTCATGATAATTTTAGAAATTTCACTTCAGGCTTTATTATGCTTATTGTGGTAGCTATAATACTTAACATTTTTGTATTTTTAGCATATAAGGCTCCTGTGATTAAGTGAAAATTAAAAATAAATTAAAGCCTTTTTTGTTAGAATTTTAGGATTTTATTTTTGTGAGTTAATAATGCGATATACAGTAACAGAGGCTTCTATTTATGAAGCACAAGGCTTAAAAGATGAGGCTTTGGAGATTTATAAAAATATATTAAAACAAGATCCGCAAAATAAAAATGCCATTGATGCTATAAGGCGTTTGAGTGGCTTGCGTTCTAATCATGAAGATTTAAATTATGATATGCTTGATTTTTTTGTCAATATGAAAAGTGAAGAAGAAATTAATGAATTTAAAAGGTGGTTGATAAAACTATGAATATAGAAGATTTAGCAAAAATGGCTATTAGTGAAGTTAATTCGCAATTAGATAATAAAAAAAATAAAAACGATGAATTTGCCCCTATGGTAGAAGAAATTACTCAAGAAAAAAATGTTAATGCTCAAGAGAAAAAAATCAAAGAAGAAATTAGTAAGGTTACACAAGAGCTAATCCAAGAACTAGATGATTTAGAAGTAAAAGTAAAAGATGATAAACAAAATGTCGCTATTAAGGTTGAAGCTTTAGAAGAAAAAGAAGAAAGCATTATAAATAATGAAGAATTTTTCTTGAAAAATCTTAGAGAGCGTATTTTGGTTTTATTTGAAGGATTAAAAAATACCAAAGATGAGCATATGGAAAAAAGACTAGATATGACCATTACTTTTTTAGAGTTTTTACTTGCAAAGATTGAAGATAGACTTAAAAAATGACCAAGATTTTTTAAGAATTAAGAATATACTTAAGCCTTACACACAAAGGGTTTATTTAGTAGGTGGTTGTGTAAGGAATTCTTTTTTAGATTTATCTAGTGATGATTATGATATAGAAATTTATGATATTGAGCCTATGCTTTTTGATGAGCTTATGCAAAAACTTGGTGCAAATGGAGTAGGAAAAAGTTTTTTTGTATATAAATATAAAAAATTTGATTTAGCTCTAGCACGCTATGAAAATAAAATTTCTACAGGCCATAGAGGTTTTGAAGTTAAAGTTTGTAATAATGAGCAAGAAGGAGCAAGAAGAAGAGATTTTACCATTAATGCATTGATGGTAAATATTTTTGATTTTAAATTTTTGGATTTTTTTAATGGTTTGCAAGATTTGCAAGCAAAGATTATAAGACATATTGATGATAAAAGTTTTATTGAAGATAGTTTAAGAGTGCTTCGTGGAATTTCTTTTGCATGTAGGTTTGATTTAACAATTGCAAAAGAAAGTTTAAAATTGATGCAAACTATGGATATAAGCGATTTATCTAAAGAGCGTATTAATAATGAACTTTATAAAATTTTTAAAACTTCAAGACTGAATAAAGCTTATGAGTATTTTAAAATTTTAAATTTAGAAGAAAAAATCTTTTTTTATCAAAGTTGTAATAAAGAATTTGAGAGACTTTTAGAGTATAGCCAAAAGTTAATTTGTGATGAGGCTTTGTTTTTGTATTTGTATTTGAATTTTTTTCATATAAGTAAAGAGGAATTTTTTAAAAAAACAAAATTAAAAAAAGAGCTTTTAAAAAAATGCGAACAAGAATTTATTTTAGGTAAAATTGATGATTTTGATTTAGCTAAAATTGCTTTAAAAATACCACTTTGCAAATGGCTTGGACTTTGGAATAATGAGCGTATAACACAAGCAAAAAAAATAAATTTATACCATCATGCTTTTGAAAGTAAAATTAGCGCCAATGACTTACTAAAGGAAGGATTTAGTGGGAAAGAACTTGGAATTGAACTTGAAAAAAGAAAATTACAAGAATTAAAAAACTATATAAAGGAGTAAAAATGAATGAGTATATTTTAAAAATTTCATGCAGCGATGAAAAAGGATTGATTTATAGAATTTCAGATGTTATTTTTAAATATAGAATCAATATTATAAAAAATGATGAATTTGTTGGAGAAAATCGTTTTTTCTTTAGGGCACATTTAGAAGGTGAGCTTGATATAAAAGCTTTTAAAGGAACGCTTGAAGCTATGCTTCCTGATAATGCACAAATTGAAATTACTTCAAAGAGAAAAAAAGATATTATTGTTTTAGCTACTAAAGAAACTCATTGTTTAGGTGAGTTACTTATCCGTCAATTTAGTGGAGAATTTAATGCAAATATTAAGGCAGTTATTGCAAATTATGATGTATTAAAACCTTTAGTGGATAAATTTAACATACCTTTTCATACTATTTTAGCACAGGATTTAAGCAGACAAGAGCATGAAAAAAAACTACTAGAGTGTTTAAAACAATATGAGTTTGATTATATTGTTTTAGCAAAATATATGAGAATATTATCTCCATCTTTTGTAGAGAATTTTGAGGGGAAGATTATTAATATCCACCATTCTTTTTTACCTGCATTTATAGGAGCTAATCCTTATAAGCAAGCTTATGAAAGAGGGGTAAAGATTATAGGCGCAACAGCACATTTTGTAAATAATAACTTAGATGAGGGGCCAATTATTACCCAAGATGTTATACCAGTTACTCATGAATATTCTTGGCAAGCTATGCAACAAGCAGGGCGTAATGTAGAAAAAAATGTTTTTTCTAAGGCCTTGGATTTAGTGTTTGATGATAGGATTTTTATATATGATAATAAAACAATAGTATTTTAATCTTGATGCTAAAAAGCATCAAGATTAGCATGAATAGCAAGTTTTAAACTCATATGCAGTTGGTCTAGCTTCTACAGGCCATACTTGAGTTTCAAATTTCATATGTTGATAATCATCAATAAATACATCACTCATAACAGGCTTTAAAAAGGCATTTTTTCTAATGAGTGCTTCCAAAGATCCTCTTAAAGTGTGAGGTAATTGCTCTATACCTTTTTCTCTAATTTCATCTAGGGTTAGTGCAAATAAATTTTCATCCATAGGACCTACCGGTATGGTTTTATTTTTAATACCATCAAGTCCTGCCATAAGCAAGCTTGTAAAAGCTAGGTAAGGATTGGAAGTGCTATCAGGAAATCTTATTTCAACTCTTGCGCTTTTTTCATTAATACCATAAGGCACGCGACAACTTGCAGAGCGATTTTGGCAAGAATAAGTTAGTATACAAGGTGCTTCAAAACCTGGAACTATTCTTTTATAAGAATTTGAACTAGGATTGGTAAATGCAGCAACACTTCTTGCATTAGCTAAAATTCCACCGATGTAATTAATCGCATATTCACTTAATTTTCCATATCCTTCTTTATCATAAAATAAATTTACTCCATCTTTCCAAAGGCTCATATGCACATGCATACCACTTCCATTATCTCCATAGAGTGGTTTTGGCATAAAGGTCGCTGTTTTTCCATTTAAATGTGCTACCATTTTAACTACATATTTATAAATTTGTACATTATCAGCAGCTTCAACTAAATTTCCAAATTCTACACCAATTTCAGCTTGTCCTTGTGCTACTTCATGATGATGTACGAAAGTTTTTAAACCAACTCTTTCTAAAACTTGTACCATTTCAGCTCTAATATCCACACTAGAATCAATAGGACTTACAGGAAAATATCCACCTTTATTTCTTGGGCGATGTCCACTATTGTAACTATCTGTAAAATCTTTATTATCATTCCATTCACCTTCTTCAGTATCTACTTCATATTTTGCACAGTGAGAAGAATCAACTATTTTTACATTATCAAAAATAAAAAATTCATTTTCAGGACCAAAATAAGCAGTATCAGCGATATTGCTTGTGTTTAAGTGTTGCATTGCTTTTTTAGCAATACTTCTTGGACATTTTTCATACATTTGATCTTTGTAAATATCATATACATCGCAAATTACTATGATAGTAGGATCAGCTGTAAAAGGATCTAAAAACGCACTTTCCACATCAGGTTTTAAAATCATATCTGATTTTTCTATAGGCTGCCAACCATGCAAAGAGCTTGCGTCAAAAGGAATTCCGTTTTCAAAGGTTTTATCATCAATTGCTTTTATATTATAAGTGATGTGATGCCAAGTGCCTATCATATCAGTAAATCTAAAATCAACAAATAAAACTTCATGTTCTTGACAATAACTAAAAAACTCATCAATGTTATTTACAAATTTACCCATTTTTTTCTCCTTTTTATTTTTTGGGTTTTTTAATTTATTTTATAGATTGTAGTATATTTTTTTTAAATTAAGTTTAAATTAATATTTTTTTATAATCAAATTAAAAAAAAGATTATTTTGCGTAAAAAAATAATTAATTGGTAAAATTAATGTTGATTTATATTTTTTTGTAATATAATCTCGCATTAGTTTTTTTATTAAAAAAGGTGTAACAATGACTCAAGAAGAATTAGATGCTTTAATGAATGGCACTGAAGACTTAGATCTTGATTCTGTAGAAGAAACAGAAGAAAAACCAGATACAGATTATGAAGATGAGGAAAAAAATAAGCAAATTGTTAATGATATGATTAATGGTGATTATAAAGCAAGAGCGGATATGGCTTGGCCACCACCGCCACCTAGTAAAGAACATAAAGTTGTACATCAACTTGATGATGTTACAAGAGATAGTGAAATAAAAGCCACAGAGATGATGGAAAAATTAGAAGCTATTAACGACTTTTTTGCAAATTCTGAGAGTGATCTTTGTGTAATCAGTGATGCTTTAAATAAAAATATAGAAATTTTTGAAAAATTAAATGCAAAATTTCCTAATGTGGTAAGCTTTAAAGAAGCTATTGAAATAAATAACAATGCTAAAAATATCATAGATGAGATTACAGGTTGTTTGCAAACTGGACAAGATGAAGTTATGATGGCAATGGATGCTATGCAATATCAAGATATTCATCGTCAAAAAATTGAGCGTGTTATTAATGTTATGAGAGCTTTAAGTAGATATATGAGTAGTTTGTTTGAAGGTAAAATTGATGATGAAAAACGCGTGGGATCTGCTGTGCATATCGAAGGAGATACAACTGCAGATGTTGTAAGTAATGATGATATTGAGGCATTAATCGCAAGTTTAGGAAAAAAATGATTATTCCTGAAATAGTAGCTCCTGCAGGTAATTTTACAAAATTAAAAATAGCTTTAGCTTATGGAGCTGATGCTGTTTATGCAGGAGTGAGTAATTTTTCATTAAGAGCAAGAACTGCTAGAGATTTTAATTATGAAACTTTTAAAGAAGCTATTGAGTACACGCATGCAAAAGGAAAAAAAATTTATGTAACGATTAATGGATTTCATTTTAGCTCTCAAATTGAAGGTTTGAAAAGGCATATTTTAAAATTAAAAGAAATGAAACCCGATGCTTTTATAGTAGCTTCTGTAGGTGCTATGCGTTTGGTTAAAGAGCTTGCACCTGAAATCAATCTTCATGTATCAACCCAAGCTAATATTTTAAATTACTTAGACGCTCAAGTTTATAAAGATATGGGAGCTAAGCGTGTTGTTATAGCAAGGGAACTTGGTTTAAAAGATGCAAAAGATTTGAAAAATAATTGTGACATAGAACTTGAAAGTTTTGTCCATGGTTCTATGTGTTTTGCGTATTCTGGCAGATGTTTGATAAGCTCAGTGCAAAGTGGACGCATGAGTAATCGTGGATCATGTGCAAATGATTGTAGATTTAACTATGAACTTTATGCAAAGAACCCAGAAACTAATACACTTTTTAGACTTGAAGAAGATGAGAATGGCACGCATGTGTTTAATTCTAAAGATTTAAATTTAAGCTCGTATATTCAAAAAATTATGCAAGAAGATTGCATTCATGCTTTTAAAATAGAAGGAAGAACGAAAAGTGAGTATTATGTAGCTTTGACTACAAGAACTTATAAAATGGCAGTGCAAGATGTATTGCAAAATACTTTTGATGCGGCTAAGTATGAAAAAGAAATTTATACTTTAAAACACAGAGGTTTTACAGATGGATATTTAGTTTCAAGAGCTTATGAAAAAACCGATTCAATAAATCATAATACAAGTATAGAAGAAGGAACCCATCAAGTGCATGCTATTAGCGAAGATGGTGAATTTTTTAAATGTAAGGGTAAGATAGAATTAAACAAAGAATATGAAATTCTAGCTCCGGTTGATTCTAATATAGAATTAGGGGAAAATAAACTAGGTTTAGTATATGAAAATGAAGGAAAAAAATTCATAGTGTTTAAACAATTATTAGCAAAAAACAATAAAGAATTTAGTGAAATTCATAGTGGTAATGAAAATGAAATTACTTTGCCATTTAAACTTCCAGAATTTAGCTTTTTAAGAAGGAGTGTTGAATGAAATTTGTTTCCATATTGATGGGAAGTAAGAGTGATTATGATATAGTAAAAGAAGCTTTAGGAATTTTGGAAAAATTTGATGTAAAATATGAAGTCTTGATCACTTCAGCTCATAGAAGTCCTCAAAGAACCCAAGAATACATCAAAAATGCTGAAGAAAAAGGTGCAAAAGTATTTATTGCTGCAGCGGGTATGGCAGCTCATTTAGCAGGAGCTGTTGCAGCACATACAACAAAACCTGTTTTAGGTATACCTATGCCAGGAAGTAATTTAGCTAGCATGGATTCTTTATTTTCTACTGTGCAAATGCCAAGTGGAATTCCTGTAGCAACTGTGGCTATAGGTAAAGCAGGGGCTATTAATGCAGCTTATTTGGCAGTGCAAATTTTAGCAATAGAAGATGAGTCTTTAGCGCAAAAATTATTAGAAGATAGACAAAAACAACAAGAAAAATTAATCCAAGATTCTAATACAATTGAAGTTTTTCTTTAAGGAGCGTATATGCAAACTTACTTGGAATTAAAAGAATTTTGTCAGTTAGTTCATTTATCCGAAGATGTTGTAAAAGGAATGATGGCAAATGGTGCTTTAAATTTCAAAGAAGAAGAAGGTAAAATTTATATAGAAGCTAATCAAGGTACTTTTAGCGTAGTTCCTTCAAGTTCAAAGCAACCTGCTATGGTAAATTCTATGACCTTGGCAGGAGAAAGTTTTGTAGAAAAAACTATAGGGACTATTTTAAATTTACATGAAAAAGTTCTTGATGCTAAGGATGAAACCTTAGAAGCTTTAAAGGGTGAAAATAAATTTTTAAAAGATGCTCTTTATTCTATGCAAGAGCTTTATGATGAGGATAGAAAAACTATAGAAAATCTTAACGAGCAACTTAAATATGCGCGTAATGAAGTTGAATTTCTAAAAAGAAAATATAAAATGATGTGGAATAAAACAGTGGAATTATATGCAAATTCGCCTGAGAAGTCTGAAGAATTAAAGGAAGAAAAATGACTTTTTCTCAAATGATTTTAAATTTACAAGAATTTTGGCAAAAGCAAGGTTGTGCTATTATGCAACCTTATGATTTTCCAGCAGGTGCAGGGACATTTCACCCGGCAACTTTTTTAAGAAGTTTAGGTAAAAAACCTTGGGCGGCTGCTTATGTAGCACCAAGTAGAAGACCAACTGATGGAAGATATGGTGAAAATCCTAATAGGTTGGGTGCTTATTATCAATTTCAAGTTTTAATTAAACCAAGTCCTGATAATATCCAAGAATTATATTTAAAAAGTTTAGAAAATTTAGGCTTTGATTTGAAATCACATGATATTCGTTTTGTTGAAGATAATTGGGAAAGTCCAAGTTTAGGTGCTTGGGGTTTGGGCTGGGAAGTTTGGCTTGATGGTATGGAAGTTACACAATTTACTTATTTTCAACAAGTTGGTGGTATAAGCGTAGATTTAGTTAGTGCTGAAATTACTTATGGCTTGGAAAGACTTGCAATGTATTTACAAGATGTAGATAATGTATATGACATAGTTTGGAATGAATTTAACGGCGAAAAAATTACCTATAAAGATGTTCATAAGCAAGGCGAGTTTGAATTTAGTAAATATAATTTTGAAGTAAGTGATGTAAAAACTTTAAATGTACAATTTGAAAATGCTTACAATGAGTGTAAAAATGCATTAGATGCAAAACTTGCTTTACCAGCATATGATTATTGTATGTTAGCAGCACATACTTTTAACTTGCTTGATGCAAGAGGAGCTATTTCAGTAACTCAAAGACAAGATTTTATGCTTAAAATTAGAGAATTATCTAAAAGTTGTGCTTTAGTATATAAAGAAAGTTTAGATGAAAATTAAAGAAATTTATGATTATTTAGATACTATTAGTCCATTTAATACGCAAAGTTCATGGGACAATAGTGGTTTATTGCTTGGAAATTTCGATCAAGATGTAAATAAGATTTATCTTGCGCTTGATGTAGATATGCATTTAATTGAAAATGCAAGCGAAAATTCACTTTTTATAGTCCATCATCCTTTAATTTTTAAAGGTTTGAAGAATTTAAGTGGAGTGCTTTATCCGCAAAATCTTCTTACAAAAATGATACAAAAAAATATAGCCTTGATTGCTATGCATACAAATTTTGATTTAAGTCATTTAAATACTTATTTTACTAGCGAAATTTTGGGTTTTAAGATCAAAGAACAAAATGAATTTTTGATCTATTGTGATGTAGATTTTCAATTAGATACATTAGTTGATCATGTTAAAAAGTGTTTAAAGCTTAATCATATTAGGGTTGTTAATGCTCATCAAGAAAAAATAAAAACTTTAGCAATATGTACAGGCAGTGGTGGAGATTTGATTTCTAGTGTAAAAGCAGATTGTTTTTTAAGTGGAGATTTTAAGTATCATCAGGCCTTAGAAAGTTATCATAATAAACTCAATTTGATTGATATAGGTCACTATGAAAGTGAGTCATACTTTGGTGAAATTTTAGCAAAAGATTTGCAAAAATTTCATTTAGAAGTTATAATATCAGTTTCAAAAAATCCATTTCAATATTTTTAAGGAAAAAATCAATGAATAAATATTTAGAACAACTTATAGCTTTATCGCAAATTGATAAAGAGTTAGATGGTTTTGCAAATAAAGTAGAAGATGCTACAAAGGATTTAAAAGAAAAGCGTAATTTGCTTGATAAAACTGAAGAAGAAATTGCAGGTTTTGAAAAAGATATTAAAGATATAGAAAATCAAAAAATACAAAACAATAACCATATTGTAGAATTTGGTGTGAAAATTAAAGAAATAGCCAAAAAAAGTGCTGCAGTGAAAACTGAAAAAGAAGCAAATGCTTTAAAAATCGAAGAAGATATAGCTAAAGAGCAACTTGATGCAGCAAATGAAGAGATAGAAAGATTAGATAAAATTTTAGAAAACAAAGAAAAATTTATACAAGAATTGCAAACTAAGAGAACTGAACTTGAAAATGAAGTGGATCAAATAGATGCTCAAACAAAAGTTGTATTAGTTGATATTGAAAAAGAAAGATTAGAGATTTATGATAAAAAAGTAAAGCTGGTTGGCGAAATAAATCAAAAAGTTTTAACTTTTTATGAGAAAATTAGAAAATGGGCGGGAAATAGTGCTGTAGTTCCTGTGAAAAAACATGCTTGTTATGGCTGTTTTATGAGAATTTATGATAAAACTTATTTAGCAGTTTTAAAAGGTGATGAAATCGTAACTTGTCCGCATTGTGGAAGAATTTTATATAAAGAAAAAGAAGAAAATCAAAATTGATTTTTTTTTATTACATTTTTGCTGTGATTATATATGTAATCGCAGTTCCTTTTTTGTTGATTTTAAGTTTTTGTAAAGAAAAATATAAAGCGTCTTTAAAATCTAGATTTTTTCTTTACAAAAACTTAAAACAAGAACAAGGAGATATATATTTTCATGCTTGCTCCTTTGGGGAGATTAAAAGCATTGTTCCCTTAATAAAACTTTTTCCAACTTGTAAAATTTCAACTATCACGCAAACCGGATTTAATGAAGCTTTAAGACATTCTAAAAAAGTAAATTTTTTACCATTTGAAATTTTTATACCATTTTGGATGAAACCTTGCAAAGTTTTGATTATTTTTGAAGCAGAGCTTTGGCTTATGCTTGTATTGATGGCTAAATTTTATAATGCAAAAGTTATTTTATTAAATGCTAGGATTAGTGATAGATCTTTAAAAAACTACAAGCGTTTTAGCTTTTTTTATCGTTTGATTTTTAAATATATTGATGTTGTGTTTGCGCAAAGTCAAAAAGACAAAGAAAGGTTAGAGTGTTTGGGTGCTAAAAATGTTGCAGCATACAAAAATATCAAAGCATATATAAAACAAGAACAAGTGAAAAATTATTCAAAACCTAAGGCTAGGGTTATTATATTTGCTAGTACGCATGAAAATGAAGAACTATTATTGCTTAATGAGATTAAACTAGAAGAAAATGATAGATTAATTATCGCTCCAAGACATCCGGAGCGTTTTGGCGAGGTTGAGGGGATTTTAAAAGATTTTTGCCAAAAAAATCATTATAATATGCAAAAATTTTCAGACTTTACTTTAAGTGAAAATGATTTTGCAAATTTTTTTAAGACCAAGTGTTTATTACTAGATACTTTGGGTGAGCTAGAAAGTTTTTATAAGATTAGTGATGTAGTTTTTTTGTGCGGCTCTTTTGTAAAAAATATAGGTGGGCATAATCCTATAGAAGCGGCTAGATGGAATAATGTTATTATCTCGGGGAAATATTATTTTAATCAAGAAAGTTTATATCAAGAAGTTGATGATTTGTATATTTGTGAGAGTGTAAAAGATATAAATGATTTTTTAAAGCAAAAATTATCACAAGCACGAGTCAAAGAGCAAAATGATTTAAATGAAATTATATTAAGTATAAAAGAAGGTTTAGATGCAAGAAAAAGCTTATAAATTGCTTGCAATGCAAGAAAAAATTTCTAATAATGCAGCAAAAGATTTGATTGATAAAGGTTGTGTTTTTGCTATGGGAAAAAAGGTTGTTATAGCTAGAGCTTTGATGAGCTCAAAAACAAGATTTGTCGTGCAAAAAATAAAAAAAGCAAAAATACTTTTTGAAGATGATAAAATCATAGTTTTAAATAAGCCTTATGGGGAAATTAGCGAGAATTTAGAAGGTGTTTATAATGCTAAATTAATTAACAGGCTTGATAAAGAAACAAGTGGAGTTTTGCTTTTAAGCAAAGATGAGGAATTTAGACTAAAATGCATTCAAGAGTATAAAAAACAAAATGTTTATAAAAGCTATTTAGCTATTGTCGATGGAGTAATTGCTGAAGAACTTGAAATTTGTGAAAAAATAACTACTATAAAAAATAAATCCGGAGCTTTTAGTAAAATCGATAAATTTGGCTTAGAAGCTCATACTCAGGTTATACCTTTAATGGTAAATGCAAAAAAAACTTTAATAAAAGCAGTCATTAAAACAGGTAGAACACATCAAATCAGAGTGCATTTAAATCATATAAAACATGGTATTATTGGCGATGAAAAATATGCAAAAAATAGCTCTTCTAGAATGTATTTGCATTCTTACGAAACGCATATTTTTGATTATCAATTTAAAGCTTTACTTGATGAGAGTTTTAATGCTTATGGTTTTGAAATAAAAAATTTAAATTTTTAAAGGCGTTTAAAGCTAAAAGGGTTTATAATTTAGCTTTTTAGAATTTTAATAAAGGGAAAATAAAGTGTTTGAAATAGTTAGTGAGTCATTTAAATCCGCGGTTAATAAACTTCGTTTTGTTGATGATGAAAAAGCTTTAAAAAATGCTCTTGACACTTTAAAAAAAGCCCTTTTAAAAGCAGATGTACATCATAAAGTTACGAAAGAATTACTCACTTTAGTAGAAAATGATGTAAAAACTAATGGCATAGGCCAAAAGCAATTTTTAGACTCAATTAAGAAAAATTTAGAAGAAATTCTTAGTGTTAAAGGTAAAAATCAAGGTTTTGTATTTGCTAGTAAGCCACCTACGGTTGTTTTGATGTGCGGTTTGCAAGGTGGTGGTAAAACTACTACTACGGTAAAAATTGCTAATTACTTAAAACTAAGAAATAAAAAAGTATTAATTGCTGCATGTGATTTGCAAAGATTAGCTGCGGTAGAGCAATTAAGACAACTCACTCAAGCTAATGAGCTTGATTTATTTTTTATAGAAAATGAAAGCAATCCTTTAAATGTAGCTAAACAAGCTTTGGAAAAAGCAAAAAATTCTATGTATGATGTTTTGCTTGTAGATACTGCCGGTCGTCTGGCAATTGATATAGCTTTGATGAATGAGCTTAAAGAAGTAAAAGCTATTTTAAATCCTGATGAAGTATTTTATGTAGCTGATGCTATGAGTGGTCAAGATGGAGTTAAAACAGCAAGTAGCTTTAATGAAGCTTTAGAAATCACTGGGGTTATTTTAAGTAAATTTGATGCAGATACTAAAGGTGGTGTTGCGCTAGGTATAGCTAAACAAATTGGTGTGCCTTTAAGATTTATTGGTGTTGGTGAGAAAGTAGCTGATTTAGAAGTATTTATCCCTGATAGGATTGTTAATCGTATCATGGGTGAAGGTGATTTGGCGACTTTGGCTGAAAAAACTGCCGCTATTATAGATGAAAAAGAAGCAAAAAAACTTAATAAAAAAATCAAAAAAGGTGAATTTAATTTCAATGACTTTTTAAATCAAATGGAAAGTGTTAAAAAACTTGGTAGTATGAAATCAATCATTGGTATGATACCTGGTTTATCATCTATGGCAGCAAATATTAAAGATATTGATTTGGATAATTCTAAAGAAATTATTCATATTAAAGCAATGATTTCATCAATGACGCCAAAAGAAAGAGAAAATCCTGATTTGTTAAACAACGCAAGAAAGCGTCGTATTGCAGAGGGTGCTGGTTTATCTCAAATGGAAGTAAATCGCTTTTTAAAACAATTTAGTAATGCGGCTAAGTTGGCAAAGAAATTTTCAAACAAAAAAGGAATGGAAAATTTTATGAATATGTTGCAGCAAGCTAAAAGACCGCAATAATTAAAGCTTTTTTATGGATATATGAGTTAAAATATCTATAACAAAATTTTAATTTTTTTAGGAGTATTAAAATGACAGTAATCAGACTTACAAAAATGGGACGCAAAAAAAGACCATTTTATCGTATAGTTGTAACTGATAGTAGAAAAAGACGCGATGGTAGTTGGATAGAAAGCATTGGATATTATAATCCTATGGTTGAACCTGAAGTAGTAAAATTTGATGCTGAGCGTTTAGCTTATTGGAAGAGCGTAGGTGCTAAATTAAGCGATAGAGTAGCAGCTATTACAAGCAAATAAAAATGGTTGAAAATTTTTTAAGAGAATACGCAAAATTAATTGTTGATTTTCCTGAAAAAGTTGATATACAAAAACAAAATTTAGAAAACAATTTTGCTGAAATTATCATTTATGTTGATCCAACTGATACTGGTAAGTTGATCGGAAAAAACGGGAAATTAATCAACGCAATAAAAACAGTTATTATGGCTTATAAAGTTAAAGATGCAACTTCATATCGTATAACGGTAAAAGCTATTGAAGAATGATTTGGTCCAAGTTGCTAAACTTGGGAAAAGTGTTGGTTTGAAAGGTTATGTGAAATTACATAACTTAAGTGATTTTTATGAGCAGTTTAAAGCAGGTGCTAAATTTTTTGATGGTAATCAAAAAATTTACACCATAAAAGCTTTTGATAAAACAAGATCTTTGGTTTTATTTGAAGATTTTGAGAATTTAGAATCTGCAAAAAAACTAACTAATATTACACTATTTCAAAGCATAAAAACTACAAAAGAAACTTGTAAGTTAAAAAAAGATGAGTATTTTTATTTTGATATTATAGGCTGTGAAATTTTTGAAAATGAACAAAAATTAGGTGTAGTTGAAGATATTTTAGAAAATGGAGCTGGATTTTTATTCTATATAAAATGCGATGAAAAACTACAGACAAAGGTTAAAAACTTTTATATTCCTTATGTTGATAAATATATTCAAAAAGTTGATATAGAAAATAAAAAAATATTCACACAATCTGCTTTAGATATTTTAGAAAATTCATGAAATATACTTTTGTAAGTTTATTCCCAGAGCTTATTGAGCCTTATTTTAAAACTTCTATTTTGGCAAGGGCAAAAGAAAAAGGAATTTTAGAATTTGATTTTGTTAATCCTAGAAATTTTACTACAAATAAACATCTAAAAGTAGATGATTATAAAATAGGCGGTGGTGCGGGACTTTTATTACAAGCTCAGCCTTTATATGATTGTTTAACGCATATTAAAAGCCAAGATAAAAATACGCATTTTATTTTTCTTTTACCATGTGCTAAAACTTTTAAGCAAATAGATGCTAAAAGATTAAGCGTCAAAGAGCATATTTGTTTTGTATGTAGTAGATATGAGGGTTTAGATGAGCGTATTGTGGAAGAATTTGCTAATGAAGTGTTTTCTATAGGAGATTTTATACTTACAGGTGGAGAGTTAGCATCTTTGGTGATGTGTGATGCTATTAGTAGAAATATTCAAGATGTTCTTGGAAATAGTGAAAGTTTAAGTGAAGAAAGTTTTGAAAATGATTTATTAGAAGCACCATCATTTTCTAAGCCATTTGTTTTTGAAAAGGAAAATAAAAAATTTTATGTTCCTTCAGAGTTTTTAAAGGGAAATCACGCTAAAATCACAGCTTTAAAAACTACTTTGGCGTCTTGCAAAACGAAATATTTTCGTCCTGATTTGTATCAAAAGCATGAACGCAAATTTTAAGGAATATCGTTATGAAAAATAAATACATTGAGCAATTTGAGCAAAAACAAATTGAAGGTAAAAATGTTCCAGAATTTCGTGCTGGAGATACTTTAAGACTTGCTATTCGCATTAAAGAAGGCGATAAAACAAGAATTCAAAATTTTGAAGGTATTTGTATAGCGCGTAGAGGAAATGGTGTAGATGAAACTTTCATCGTGCGTAAAATAGGCGCTAATAATGTAGGTGTTGAAAGAATTTTCCCTATTTATAGTGAAAGTTTAGAAAGTATTACAGTATTAAGAAGAGGTCGTGTACGCCGTGCTAGATTATTCTATTTAAGAGATAGAAGAGGTAAGGCTGCTCGTATTAAAGAACTTAAAAAATAAAATGAAATTTAGAACTCAAATGCATGAAGTAATTTCTTGGGAACAAGAAATTGAAAATGGCATAAATATATCTAAAAAAATAGAAAATGCTTATGCTAAGGAAATATGCATAAATATGTCAAAGGATAGCTTTATGAAAGATCATAAAGCACCTTTTGATATTACTATACAAGTATTAAAAGGCTCTATTGATTTTGGAGTTTTAAATCAGCAAATTCTACTTAAATCTTTAGATAGCATTAGTTTAAAAGCTAATGAAATTCATAATCTTTTAGCACTAGAAGATTCTATAGTGCGTTTAACTCTATATAAACAAGATAGCCTTGAACGCGTTGAGAGTGTTTTGAAATCTTAATTTAAGTCTCATTTTGTATAATTTTAGCTTACTTAAAATTAGGAAGTTAAGCTATGAAATGGACTAAAGATTCTTGGAAAAATTATAAAATTCAGCAACAGCCGCAATATCCTGATGAAAATGAACTACAAGATGTTGTTAAAAAATTAGAAAAATTACCACCACTTGTTTTTGCAGGTGAGGTAGATAAGTTAAAAAAATCCCTTGCTAATGTTGTAAATTCTCAAGCATTTTTACTCCAAGGAGGAGATTGCGCAGAGAGTTTTGTAAATTTTGGTGCTGATAATATAAGAGATATGTTTAAAGTTATGCTTCAAATGGCCATAGTACTTACTTTTGCAGGATCTTGTCCTATTGTTAAAGTAGGGCGTGTTGCAGGACAATTTGCAAAGCCAAGAAGTAGTGATTTTGAAGAAGTAGATGGAGTAACACTTCCAAGTTATCGTGGGGATATTATTAATGGTTTTGAATTTAATGAAAAATCAAGAATAGCCGATCCTAAAAGAATGCTAGAAGCGTATTATCAAAGTGCTACAACTTTAAATTTATTAAGAGCTTTTTCAAGAGGTGGTTTAGCGGATTTAAGAGTAGTGCATAAGTGGAATTTGGGTTTTTTAAAAAAAGCAGAGCTTGGGAAAAAATATAATGAACTTAGTGAAAAAATCACTCAAGCTTTAGCTTTTATGCAAGCTTGTGGTATCACTGATACCCCAAATCTTTCTCAAACAGCCTTTTATACTTCTCATGAAGCCTTGCTTTTGCCTTATGAAGAAGCTTTAACTAGAGTAGATAGTTTAAGCGGGGAAATTTATGATTGTTCAGCACATATGCTTTGGATAGGCGAGCGTACTAGAAAAGCAGATGAAGCACATGTGCATTTTTTAAGTGGAGTAAAAAATCCACTCGGTGTTAAGCTTAGCGCTAATTATGATTTAGGTGAGATAAAAAAGCTAGTAAGTATTTTAAATCCACATAATGAAGCAGGAAGATTAAATTTCATCATCCGTATGGGATGTGATAAGATAGAAAATGCCTTGCCAAAATTATTTAAAGAGTTAAAACAAGAAGGGTTTAATATACTTTATAGCATAGATCCTATGCATGCAAATACGGTTAAATCAGGTAATTTTAAAACAAGAGAATTTGATAAAATTATTCAAGAAGTGCGTGCGTTTTTTGAGATAGCTATGAGTGAAGGAGTGTATCCTGGTGGGGTACATTTGGAAATGACAGGGCAAAATGTAACAGAATGTGTAGGAGGCTCTTTAAATATCACTCAAGAAGAACTTTCTAAACGCTATGAAACACAATGTGATCCAAGATTAAATGCTGACCAAGCTTTAGAATTAGCATTTATCATAGCAGACTTAGTTAAAAAGGCAAGAAAATGTTAAAATTTTATGGTATTAAAAATTGTAATAGTGTTAAAAAGGCCATGGATTATTTAAATTCTAAGCAAATTGAATTTGAATTTTTAGACATTAAAAAGCTAGATGAAGAAACTTTAAATTTTTGGTTTAGCAAAAGGAGTGTTTTAGAGCTTGTAAATACAGCGGGTATGAGTGCTAGAAAATTAGGGTTAAATAAAGAAAAACTTCAAAATTTAAACCAAGATGAAATTAAAGTGATGATTTTGCAAAACCCAACGCTTATAAAACGCCCATTAATTGTAAAAGATGATGAAGTTTTTATAGCTAAAGAATATGAGAGTTTTTAAAATGCTAGAGTTTTTACTCTAGCATTTAGGAGTTTCTCAAAAAATATTTTTTTTAGAATTTGTATTTAAAACCTACTTGACCACTTACATAAGTTTCATTTTTACCATCTGTTTTACCAGCTAGTATTTGTTTAGTTCCAACACCTGCATTTAGGCTAAATTGCTCGTTAATATCTACATTTCCACCTATGATGATTTGTCCATAAGTTTTTTTCTTATCATTACCTTTGATGATAAAATTTGAATTTGATCCAACAAATCCAGCTATATAATCATCTCCATTATTCATTACATATTGTTCTATTTTTGGAGTGATAAATAAATATGATGTTTCGCTCATATATTTTCTAAATTCAGCACCGAGTTCTAAAGAAATAGAATTATTACTAGCGCTATTGACATCTTTTCCTGCAATTCCGTTTTCTTTATAGCTTGGGGTATGTGCATAGTAGTAGTTTGCTCCGGCAAAAGGTTTGATAAATAAGGTATTATTACTAAAATCAAAAATATATCCCATGTTAGCACTCAAACCAAGGAATTTTCTATTAAAGTCAGCACTATTTGTAGTGTTAAATCCTCTATTTACAATATCTTGATCTGTTGGAGAAATTTGAGCATAAGCCTTAACATTAACTTCTACCTTTGGACTTATATGGATATTAGAATAAGCGCCAAATTGGAAATTATCTGATTTTTGGGTTAAAAGATTATCTTTTATTTCAGCGTTTGCATAAGTAAAATAAGCACCAATAATAACATCATCATTGATTTTTCTATCCATACCTATAGTGGCTCCATATAAAGCACCACTATCTCCATCTATGATGTTTGCACCGCCTATTACATTACCCCAAATGCTGTTATTATAATTATCAACATAATTTCCTCTATAATCATTAGTAGCAAATCTTATTTGAGATAATTTTGTAGCGTAATTTCCATAAGGATTATTTAACATAGCTACACGAGAACCTATAGATACATCATTTGATACATTGATAGTCGAGTTTATACCCGATGAGGCTTGATTTACATTTGAGATAGATTTAGCTGAATCTTTTATATCATTTGCTACTTGTTCTCCGACTTTATCAAATTTAATACTACCTATTGCATTTAAATCTCCACCAATTTTAAGTCCATCTAAAATTTTAGAAACAAAGTCTTTGTTAGAAGTTGAAACACTAGAATCGTTTTTAATATAATCATCATTAGAGATTTCTCCACTTCCAGCATTGCTATTGCTTGCTATAATTTCATTAATATTTTGTATTTTATTTTTAATTTCATTAAGTGCGTTATAAATATTTTCACATTTTTTTATATCATTATTACATTTATCACTTTCTAATTCTTCTTTTAGTCTTTCTTTGAAATAAGATAAATATTCTTTTTCAGATTCTAAAATCATTTTGTTATTGTTTATATTATCATTGGCTCCTCCATTTACTAAAAGATGTTTTCCATCATTTGAAATAGAAAGGTTGTAATTAACAAATTTACTTAAATCTAATATATGCACAAGTGTTTCATCTATTTCAAGTTTTTCTTTATTTTCTAAAACACTATAAATATCTTTACCAAGGCTAGCTGTTATTTGATTTTCTATGATGTTTTTATTGAAGTTGTCTGCTTGTATAAAGGTAAAGTTATCTAATTTTAGATTGCTAAAGCTAGATGTTCCCACAGAAAAAATAGAATTTGTGATATTAACATTGCCATTAACCTTTATAGCTACTTGATTTCTATTATCACTTTGATAAACAAAACCAGTCTTATCTGCATTTAGATCTCCATTTATACTTAAGGAGCCACTTGTTCCAGCTATACCATTTCCTATTAAAATAGTAGAACCTCGTCTATCATCATGAGCACCAGCTATATTTTTTATATCAACATCTTTACTTCCCTGTAAATAGATATTTCCATTGATAACAGATTCTTTATGTAATGCTTGAAAAATAATATCATTTGCATAAATATTTTTTGCACTAATATTGAAATTTCCTATATAAGCAGCTTTATCTTCATCTGTAGAAGTGTTAGAATGCATATCTATGTTGTTGATTGTAAGATTGTTATTTCCCAAGTCAATTTTAACACCAGCTTTATCATATAATTGAGAGTTTTTTTCTAATAATTCATTTGGAATATCCCATATTTTAATATTTAATGTTAAATCATTATTGATGTATTCATTTTTTAATGTAAAATTTCCATTGGTTTCTTCATTAAAATAATTCTTAGCATTATTTTGATCAAAACCTGTATATTGTATGTCAATATTTTGAGCTAAAGCAGCACCGCTTAATAAAGCACTAATGCTAACTCCCATTAAAACTTTACTTGTGTAATAAGAAAGTTTCATTTGATTACTCCTTGTAAATTTAAATTGAAAAAAGCATTATACCCCCCCCCATAAATTTAAGTTTAAAGTAAATGGAAAAAATATAAATATTAGATTATTGCAAAGTAAGAAAGTTTTTAAGTAGCTTTTTGCCATTTTGACTCAGTATGGCTTCAGGGTGGAATTGAACTCCATAAATATCGTATTTTTTATGTTTTAAAGCCATGATGATATTATCTTCACTATGGGCTAAAATTTCACATTTTTTGCCTATATGACTGACATAAAGAGAGTGATATAAACAAATTTTAAAATTTTGCTCAAGGTTTTTAAAAAGTGGGTTTGGTTTAAATTTTATAGTTTTTACCTTACCATGAGTTGGGTTTGGAAGTTTAGAAATTTTACCACCAAAAACATGTGCTATACATTGGTGTCCTAGACAAATTCCAAGAATTTTTTTATCTTTCTTAAAATATTTTATAGCTTTTAAACTTAACTTTGATTCTTTTGGAGAATTTGGTCCAGGGGAGATTAGAAGATGGGTAAAATCATATTTTTTAAGCTTTTTTGGATTTTTGAATTTATCGTTTTTAATAATTTTATAAGTAATGTTTAATTCTTTTAAATAAAAGGCTATGGTGTAGGTAAAAGAATCATAATTATCTATAATCAAAACTTTCACAAAAATACCTTTTTTAAGCCTCTTAAAGAATTAATAGCATAAATTTCTTTAGCATTTAAAAGCTCATCTTTAGTGATATCTTTTTCTTTGATGAGCTTGTGTTTTAAGAGTGTTTGTCTATAAATACCATTTAGGCAGTTTTTAGCATAAGGGGTAAAATACTCATCATTTAAATTTATAATAATGTTACTTCTTGAACCCTCACAAAGTATGCCTTTTTCATCAAAAAAAACTATGTCATAGCAAATATTTTCTTTCCATAGATGAGAATTTGCCTCATATAAACTACGCAGAGAAGTTTTATGGTGTGTTAAAAGATTTACTTTTATGATGTCTTTACTTATGAGTAGTTTTTTGCTTGAATTTTCTTGTATATTGCTAAAATCAAACTCATAAAGGCCATTTTTAAAAAGTTTTAATTTAATAGCCTTTGAGCATTTTTGAGTAAAATTACTTTTTGTAAAAAAATGATGATGATTGAAAACAAAATTGTTAAAATTTTGTAAAGATTTAAAATGGAATTTTTTATCTTTACTCTCTAGTATATTTTTAAAATCATGTTTTAATCTTTGAGTATCAAAGCCAAAAAAATTAGCTGAGTTTAAAATTCTTGTCAAATGTTCTTTGAAAAATAAAATAGAATGATTTTTATAATACATTGTTTCAAATAAATAAAAGTTAGGTTTTAAAATTTTACTTTTTAGTTTTAATTCTTCAAATTCATCTTGTTTTTGTGAATCCCACACAAGTCCGCTTCCCACACCATATCTTAAAAAATCATCATTATTTTTTTTCTCTAAAGTGCGTATGGCTACGCTAAATTTTGCTTTATCTTTATGGATTAAACCTATCGCTCCACAATAAATCCCGCGTTTTCTTTGCTCTAAATTTTCTATGAGTTTAATAGTTTCTATTTTGGGTGCACCTGTGATAGATCCACATGGAAAAAGGGCTTTGAAAATTTTAAAATAATCATTTTTTGGCTTTAATTTCCCACTTATTTTTGAAATGAGTTGGTGTAAGGTAGGGTAGGTTTTAACCTTAAAAAGTTCGCATTTTAAAGAATGTTTTTTGATGAGTTTTGAAATATCATTGCGTAATAAATCAACTATCATTACATTTTCGCTAATAGTTTTTTCATCGCATTTTAAAAAGTTTTTTAGATTTTCATCTTCTTTTGGATTATTTGAGCGTTTGATTGTGCCTTTCATGGGTTTTGTGATGATTTTTTTATTTTTGATTTTAAAAAAAAGTTCAGGTGAAAATGAAGCCAATTCTAAAAATTCATTTTTCATATAAGCTTTATAGGGGGTATTTTGCTTAGGATAAAGGCTTAAAAAACTCTCATACACATTAAGATTTGATTGTAAATGTAGTTCTTGAGTAAGATTAACTTGATAACTTTGACCTTTAGCTATGGCTTCTTTGACTTTGTCAAAGTTTTCAAAATACTTTTCTTGGTTTAAATTGGATGAAAAACTTGGATAAAAGTCTAAATTTTTTTCTTCGTTTGTAAAGATTTTTTTTGATTTAAAAGCAAAAAAATATAAAAAAGGCTCTTTGCTTTTATAATTTTTATCTTCTAGATATTTATAGAATTCATATTGAATATAACCTAAAAAATAATATTGATTTTTATATTTTTCTATGATTTTAAAAGCTTTTTTACTTTCTTTTTGAGTGTGAGCTTTAAGAGTGAAGGCAAGATCATCATAAAGGTATTTTCCAAATATAGCAAATGTCATTTAAAATCTTTGATTTAGAAAAATACAAATAAAGCTAATAATACACATATTTTTGCTCTAAATTGCTAAGTTAAAAAGCTTTTGACGAGATTTTGTATAAGCAAATTCCATCCATCTACCAAAACAAAAATAAGCAATTTAAAAGGCATGGAAATCATAACAGGTGGTAACATCATCATACCCATAGCCATTAGCACTGAGCTTACTACCATATCAATAACTAAAAATGGCAAGAAAAGCAAAAAGCCTATTTCAAAAGCAGTTTTGAGTTCACTTATCATAAAAGCAGGCACTAAAACCGTTAAAGGAACATCATCTATGGTTTTTGGATTTTCTAAATTTCTGATCCTATAAAAAAGTGCTAAGTCTTTTTCTCTGGTATTTTTTAACATGAAATCTTTAAAAGGTTTAACGCCTTTAGCAAAGGCTTCTTCATAGCCTATTTGTTCAGCAATATAGGGTTTTATGCCTTCATTGTATGATTTTGTAGCAACAGGTTCCATAATAAAAAAAGTTAAAATCAAAGCTAGTGTCGCTAAGATAGTATTTGGAGGCATGGTTTGTGTGCCAAGAGCAGTTCTTAAAAAAGAAAAAACTACTATAAGTCTTAAAAATGAAGTCATTACAAAGATGATAGTTGGAGCAAGTGCTAGTATAGTTAAAACTATAATTATATTTAAAGTTGTTACGAGCTGTTGAGGGCTATTTGGGGCACTAAGGCTTAAATTTACAGTTGGTATAGTTGCTTCAGCACCAAAAAGAGCTAGGCTTGATAAAAATAAAACTAGTAAAACCCTCAAAATATTTCCTTGGTTAAAATTAAAAGCATTATTTTAGCAATTTTACTCTTAAAAATGCAATTTATATGATTGAATTAATGGTTTATTTTTAAAATGCTAGAGTGAAAAACTCTAGCATTTAGGAGTTTCTCAAAAAATATTTTTTTTAGAATTTGTATTTAAAACCTACTTGACCACTTACATAAGTTTCATTTTTACCATCTGTTTTACCAGCTAGTATTTGTTTAGTTCCAACACCTGCATTTAGGCTAAATTGCTCGTTAATATCTACATTTCCACCTATGATGATTTGTCCATAAGTTTTTTTCTTATCATTACCTTTGATGATAAAATTTGAATTTGATCCAACAAATCCAGCTATATAATCATCTCCATTATTCATTACATATTGTTCTATTTTTGGAGTGATAAATAAATATGATGTTTCGCTCATATATTTTCTAAATTCAGCACCGAGTTCTAAAGATATGGAATTATTTGTCATACTTTGAACATCTTTTGCAAACATACCACTTTCTTTATAACTTGGAGTGTGTGCGTAGTAGTAATTTATACCAGCAAAAGGCTTGATGAATAATGATGATGAATTTGGATTAAAAATTCTACCAGCATTAGCACTTAAACCAAAGAATTTACTATCAAAATCAGCCTTATTAGAATCATTTAACATTACAACACTTTGATCTGTTGGAGAAATTTGCCCGTAAGCTCTTAGATTAATTTCCCATTGATCGTTTGGATTAATTAAAGAATAAATACCAAATTGATAGTTATCTGATTTTTGTTCCATAACTCCATCTTTGATAGTTGAATCAGCATAAGTAAAGTAAAAACCAAGCAAAGCATTATCATTGATTTTTCTATCAGCACCTAGTGTAAATCCATATAAAGCACCACTATCTCCATCTATGATATTTGCACCACCAAAAACATTACCCCAAAAGCTATTATTAAATGAAGAATTTCCATAATAATTATAAACATCGCTTGCTAGTGCTGCTATATGGGTTGTAGCAAATTTTTCTACTAAAGTTTTATCTTGATAAGGATTTGAAAGTTTTGCTATTCTTGTTCCAATTGCTAGGTCATTTGCTACACCTATAGATGAATTAACAGAAGAATTTTGAGCATTATTTACTATAGCTTTTGCACTTGCTTTTGTATTTGTGGTAAGTGTGTTTAGATTTTTTCCTGTGGTATCTAGAGTGAGTGCTGCGATAGCATCATTGCTAAGTTTAGAATCTAAAATACTATTTAGCATATTTACAGCTAAATTTTTATTTTCTAAGCTAACATCTTTCATATTTTCAACTAAATCACTACCATCAAATTTTCCACCATTATTTTGTATATCTTGGATTTGTTGTTCTAATTTTTTAATTTGTTCTTGCAGTTCTTTTTCTGCTTGTGCTATGGCTTCAAGCATAGCATCATCGCCAATATATCCTGGTTTTTGGTAGGAATTTTTGTTATATTCTTCATCATATTCTATATTCTTTTTTATATTCTCAAAAGTATCTAAGGCTTCTTTTCTAATATCAATTTCAGATTTTAATATTTTTGATAAATCTCTTACATTTTCATTAGCACCACCGCTAATTAAAAGACTTTTGCCATCATTAGAAACACTAAGTTTATAATCTGTAAATTGAGTCAAATCAGTATCTTCAAAAAATACATTTTTTGGTAGTAAATTGCTTGTTTCAAGCATGCTTGTTATATCTTTAGTATATAGTGCCGTTACTAAGTTTTTATCTATATCTTGGTTAAAACTACCTGTAGTTTTTATAGCTACATAGTTGTTTATACCTAAATTTGAAACACTATTTGTGCTTATACCTATAGCTGAATCTTTTATATTTACATCTCCATCTACAGAGATTAAGCCACCTTTTTTATTTGCATCAAATATACCAATAAAAGAATTATTTACATTTAAATTTCCTTGTATGCTCATATAGCCATCTTTTTCGCCATATCCATTCCATACATCTAAACTAGGTCTATCAAGTTCTTCGTTGCTTATATTATCATTTGTTATAGGTGAGCTGCCTTTTAGTGTAACATTTCCTTTTATATTAAAAGCTTTATTTGCTTCTAAGGTAGCTCTATCAGAATTTAAAATGATTTCTTTTGCTTCTAAATTAACACTATATAAATCATATTTTGCTTCATTAGTTGAAGTGCTACCTACATCTATCCAGTCTGAATCAGATCCTATGGTTAAAACGCCACTTGTTTTGATGTTAAATTCATTTATAGGTTTATCATTATTTTCTCCACCATAGTATGATTGAATATCTGAAGGACTTATTTTTAATTCTATATTTTCTTTAGAATCTAAACTCCAAATTCCATCTTTATAGTTAAAAAAATCAGAAAAATTTCCATGATTTATCTCTTGAGCTAAAGCAGCACCGCTTAATAAAGCACTAATGCTAACTCCCATTAAAACTTTACTTGTGTAATAAGAAAGTTTCATTTGATTACTCCTTGTAAATTTAAATTGAAAAAAGCATTATACCCCCCCCCATAAATTTAAGTTTAAAGTAAATGAAAATCTGTAAAAAACAAATAACAACTAGTAAGAATTTTTACTTTAGCTTGTTAAAATAAGCAATAATTTTTAAAACAAAGGTAAATTATGAAAATTTCTGTGCTTATTTTGGCTGCTGGACTTGGCACGCGTATGAAATCACAAAATCCAAAAGTGCTTCAAAAAATTTGCTCAAAAGCAATGATTTTACATATTTTAAAACAAGCATATAAAATTAGTGATGATGTATGTGTGGTGCTTTCTCATCAAAAAGAAAAGGTTGAACAAGTTGTTTTAGAGTATTTTCCAAATACACGCTTTTTAGAACAAGACTTGCAAAATTTTCCAGGTACTGCAGGGGCTTTAAGAAATTATGAGAGTAAGCATGAAAAAGTATTGATTTTATGTGGCGATATGCCTTTAGTTAAAGCAGATGATTTAGAAAAAATAGCTTTAAATGAGAGTGATTTTAATGTGGCAGTTTTTGAGGCAAAAGATCCAAAAAGTTATGGAAGAATAGTTTTAAAAGAAAATAAAATTCAAAAAATAGTAGAAACAAAAGATGCAAGCAAAGAAGAGCTTGCTATAAACATTTGCAATAGTGGTGTTTATGCTATAAAAGCACAAATTTTAAAAGAAGTATTGCCTTTGATAAAAAATGATAATAAAGCTAAAGAGTATTATTTAACCGATGCGGTTTATTTAGCAAAAGAAAAGGGCTATGAAATCGATGCGGTGTTTGTAAATGAGCAAGATTTTATGGGGGTAAATGATAAAATTGAGCTTTGCCTAGCTCAAGATCTTATGCAAGAAGCGATTAAAAAAGAATGGATGAAGCAAGGAGTGATTTTTCACATGCCTGCGACGACTTTTATTTCAGATGAAGTTGAGTTTGTAGGTGAGTGTGAAGTGTATGAAAATGTGCGTATAGAAGGAAAATCAAAAATCATTAATTCTATCATTAAAAGTTCAAGTGTGATTGAAGATAGTATAGTAGAAAATAGCGATGTAGGGCCTTTAGCGCATTTGCGTCCAAAATGCCAGCTTAAAAATACCCATATAGGAAATTTCGTAGAATGTAAAAATGCTTTATTAAATGGAGTTAAAGCAGGGCATTTGAGTTATTTAGGGGATTGTGAGATAGATGAGGGAACTAACATAGGTTGTGGCACTATCACTTGTAATTATGATGGGGTTAAAAAGCATAAGACCAAAATAGGTAAAAATGTTTTTGTGGGTTCAGATACGCAATTTATCGCTCCGGTTGAGATAAAAGATGAGGTAATCATCGCAGCAGGAAGCACCGTGTGTAAGGATGTAGAAAAAGGCTCTTTGTATATTAATAGAGCAAAGACGCAAATTATAGAAGATTTTTACTATAAAAAACTAGGTAAAAAATGAAAACAATCTTACTAGCAGTAAGTGGAAGCATAGCCTTTTATAAAGCTTATGAGCTGATTTCTTTATTAAAAAAAGAAGGCTTTAGGGTTAAAGTTTTGCTAAGTTTGGGAGTTTTAAAATTTGGCACTAAGCTTAGCTTTGAAGCTTTAGCGGATGAAATTTTATGTGAAGATAATGAAAGTTGGCAAAATACTAATAATCATATAGCTTTTAGTAAGACTTGCGATTGTGTGCTTTTTGCGCCTGCTAGTATAAATTCTATTAATAAATTAAACTATGGTATAGCAGATAATTTATTTATTCAAACTTTAATAGCAGTAGATAAAAATAAACCATTTTTAATCGCACCCGCTGCAAATACAAACATGTATTTACATTTTAGCACTCAAAATTCTTTAAAAAATTTAAAAGAGCAAGGTTATATTATCATTGATCCTATAGTTAAAACTCTAGCTTGTAAAGATGAGGGCTTAGGAGCTTTGGCTGAGCTTGATAGTATTATAAATGTTTTAAAAAGAAGTCTAATGCAAGAAGATTTTTTTAAAGATAAAAGTTTTATTGTAAGCGGTGGTGGCACTAAAGAAAAAATTGATGATGTAAGATGTATTAGTAATTTCTCAAGTGGAAAAATGGCAAAGGCGGTTGCTGATGCCTTGTATTTTTTAGGTGCTAAAGTAGTGTTAGTTAGCTCAGTAGAGTTTAAAACACCTTATAAATTAGAAAAATTTGAATCTTCTTTAGAACTAAAAGAAAAATTGCAAAAATACAAAGATTTTGATGCTTTAATTATGGCTGCTGCTGTGAGTGATTTTACTCTTGAGGCTTATAAGGGTAAGATTAAGAAAAATGAGCATTTAAACGGACTTGATTTAAAATTAAAGCTTAATGAGGATATCTTAAAAAATTTAGATTTTAAAGGCAAAAAAATAGGCTTTAAAATGGAATTTGATGAGCAAAATGCTTTAGAAAATGCTAAAAAATCTTTAGTTAGTAAAAATTTAGATATGGTGTGTTTAAATGTCTTAAATGAGCAAATGAACTTTGGAAGTGATGAAAATAGCATTTGTTTTATCACTAAAGATAGCATCTCTCAAAGTTCTAAACAAAGCAAAGAAAAACTTGGTTTTATTTTAGCACAAGAATTAAGGAAACTTTGGTGAATATCATCAACTCAACCTTACCTGTAAGAATGCAAATTTTAGAAAAACGCGCATATAATCGCTATGTATTGCTTTTAAACACTAAAAAGCTTGAAACAAAAAGTATGATAGAGCTTGAAGTAGGGGAGGAGTATTTAGCTGAAGTTTATGAAGACAAAGGCGTGATTTCTTTTAAAAATCTTTTGAAAAAGCCTAAAATTAGACTTTTTGAAGAAGGGACTGAACTTATAGAAAAGCTTTTACAAGAAGGTGATGAAAAAGCTTGGTATAAAAAATTCATTATCCAAAGACTTATGGAAAGCAAAAGCGCATATGAGTTTGAAATTTATAAGGAAATGTTTTTTGCGTTTTTTGAAGGAATTTATCATATACCTTTTGTTTATGAGGGAAATAGAGCTTTATTTGAAGCTAAGAAAAATGGAAATATTTTAGAGGTGTATTTGTATTTTGAAATTTTTGGTGCTTTAAAAATTATAATTGATAATGGTAAAATCACACGCATACAAACACCTTTTGCCAAAGTAGCACATTTTTTAAACGAGTATTTTAAATTTGAAGTAGTTAATACGCTCAATCCTATGTTTGTTTTTAAAAGATTGATGGATATAAAGGGATAGAATGAATGAGTTAAAGCATCTTGCCGTAGTAATGGATGGCAATAGAAGATGGGCTAGAAAAAATGGACTTTTAGAAAAAATTGGCTATAGTCAAGGTGCTAAAGTTGTTGAAAAAATTATAGAAGTATGTATAGATGAAAAAATTCAAAATCTAACCCTTTATGCTTTTAGTACAGAAAATTGGCAAAGACCAAAAGAAGAAGTGGAGTTTCTTTTTAAACTATTAAATAAATATCTTGATGAATCTTTAAACAAATTTGTAGCTAATGAAGTGCGTTTTAAAGCTATAGGAAATTTAAGTCTTTTAGATGAATTAACCTTGAAAAAAATACAAAATTTTCAAGAACAAACTAAAAATTACACAAAATTATGCGTAAATTTAGCTATTTCTTATGGAAGCAAGGATGAAATAGTTAGAGCGGTTAAAAAGGTGATTGAAAAAAATCTTGAAATTAATGAAGCAAATATACAAGCTAATCTTGACTTAAGTGAAGATGTGGATTTGTTTTTAAGGGTAGGGAGCGCTAAAAGAATTTCAAATTTTTTATTATGGCAATCAAGTTATGCAGAAATTTATTTTAGTCAAACCTTATTTCCTGCACTTACTAAAAAAGAAATCACAAATATCATTACTGAGTTTAAAAAACGCAAAAGAACTTTTGGTAAATGATATTTTTATTTTTATTACTAGGGCTTTGTGTGGGTTCTTTTGTCAATGTTTTGATTTTAAGAACGATTAATAAAGAAAGTATAATAAGTCCAGGATCAAAATGCCCTAAGTGTTTTAAAACTTTGAAATTTTATCATCTTTTTCCTTTGTTATCTTTTGTATTTTTAAAAGGCAAATGTGCCTTTTGTAAAGAAAGAATTTCTTTGATTTATCCTTTTAATGAATTTATTTGTGCGTGTTTGTTTGTCTTTGCTTTTTATTTAATTGAAGATGTTTTTCAAATTTTAATTTTTGCTTGTATGCTAGCTGTATTATTAGCACTTTCTTGGATGGATTATTATCTAAAAGCAGTGAGTGAGCTATGGCTTTGGATTTTATTTATTTTAGCTTTTTGTTTTGATTTTTTGCAAAATGGTTTAAATTTAGAGGATTTTCAAGATAGCTTTTTATTTAGAGTGTGTTTTGGAGCGGGGTTAATTTTTATACTAAAAAGTGTGATTAATTTTATTAAAAATTTTAAAAAAAGAGATGAAATTTTAGAAAGTTTAGGGGAAGGTGATGTTATAATAATAGCTTTGATTTTTGGAATTTTTGGCTATGAAAAAGGCTTTTTGATTTTATTTATTGCAAGTTTTTTAAGTCTTTTGATGTTTATAAAAATAGCCAAGAAAGATTATCAAATGCCTATGATTCCTTTTTTATTTTGTGGAATTTTGATTAATCTAAGTGTAGAAAGTATATTATGAAACTAGTTTATAAGTATTTGCTTAATCAGTTTTTAAGTACAATGTTATCTTTATTTTTTACTTTATTTATTATTGTTTCGATTATTTTTTTTATACAACTTGCTAAAATTACTGCTTATATTGAAATTACTTTTTTTGAATTAATCAAATTATATATTTTTCTTTTACCAAAGATATTAATTTTTACTCTACCCATATCTTTTTTCATAGCTTTGACTTTGGCCTTTTATAGGCTTTCTAGAGAAAATGAAAGCACAGTGTTGTTTGCTTTGAGTATAGCTCCAAGCATGATAGCAAGTTTTTTTGCAAAAATTGCAGCTTTAGTAAGTGCTTTTATGCTTGTGGTGGTTTTGGTTTTTATACCTATATCTTTTGAACTTTTTGATAATTTTGTAGATTATAAAAAAATTAGTGCTAAAGTAAGTATAAAAACAGGGGAATTTGGACAAAGATATGGAGAATGGCTTGTTTTTATCGATGCCAAAAATTCTGATGAAACTTATAAAAATATCATAATGTATCATCCAAAGAAAAACCCACAAGATAAAGAACAAGTGATTTTAGCCAAAGAAGGAAAGTTAGAAACAAATGATGGGGTTATTACTTTTAAGCTAGATGAAGGAAAAGCTTATGAGATTAAAGAAGAAGATTGGCATATTTCTAGTTTTAAAAATTTATTAATTAAAAGCAAACTTTCTTCTAAAGAATTAAATACTCAAAGTTTTTATGGGTATTGGTCTGATGTAACAAGCAATAAAGAAAAAGCAAAAGAATTTGTTATTTATATTCTTATAGCTTTATTTCCTTTAGCTAGCGTGCTTTTTGCACTCTCTTTTGGTATAGTAACTTATCGTTATGAAAAAGGTTTTGCTTATTTTGGAATTTTTGTGATTATTTTTGCTTATTTTACGCTTTTGATTAGTTTTTATAATCCTCCTTTTGTAGCTATTGCTGTGATTTTTTCAAGCTTTTTAATTACTTCTTTGTTTTATTTTAAAGCAAAAATTGCAAGTAAGTATTAATGCTTTTAAAATTAACTTTTTCTTATGATGGTTCTAAATTTCAAGGTTCAGCCACCCAACCACATAAGCTTAGTGTCCAAGATACCTTAGCGCAGGCCTTGTCGCATTTGGGTATTTATGAAAAACCTTTATTTGCTTCAAGAACTGATAAAGGTGTGCATGCATTTAATGCAGTCGCTTGTGTAAAAGTAGGAGAACATTTTAAAGATTTTGTATATTTAAAAAATAAAATCAATCATTTTACACACCCATTTATACATATAAAGCATATCCAAAGAATGCAAGAAAATTTCCAAGTGCGTTTTGATGTGCAAAAAAGAGCATATCGCTATATTATAAGTCATGAAAAATATAATCCCTTTTTAGCCTCATATGTGCATTTTTATCCAAAAATAAATATTAAATTAGCCAAGGAAATTGCTTTTTTATTTGAAGGAGAGCATGATTTTAAACTCTTTCAAAAAGAAGGCTCTGATAATAAAACAAGTATAAGAAAAATGTATAAAACTAGAGTTTATGCTTATAAAAATTACACTGTGTTTTATTTTGAAGCAAATGGTTTTTTAAGATCTCAAATTAGAATGATGATGGCAAGTATTTTAAAAGTATTAGAAGGAAAAATGAGCAAAAATGAGCTTTTAGATCAAATCAATGCCAAAAAAGCTCATTGTAGATTTTTAGCTCCTGCTAGTGGTTTGTATTTGAGTAAGATTTCTTATTATAATAATACATGATTTTTCTATGTATAAAAAATGAAAAAAGAATGATCAAGGTCCCTATGCAAAAAGGTAGTAGCTCTACATCTACTCCAAAAATACTCATATTGATAAAAATACTTATAGGTATAATGGCATTATTCATCAAAGCTAAAACCCCGCTATCTACTTCAGTGGAGCCTTTGTTCCATAAAAAATATCCAAATCCTGAAGCAATAGTCCCAAGATAAATCAAAGCTATCCAAGAACTTAAATTGGATGGTAAATTATTATAATCTCCAAAAAATAAAAAAGCAGGTAAGGTTATACTGGTTGCGCCTAAATAAAAATAAGCGAAAGCTTCTTTTTGATTTAAATTTGTATTTTTTTCTAATAAAATTTTATAAAAACTTTGTCCAGCGCCAAATACTAAATTAGCTCCTTGAATAAGTAAAAAACCATATAAAAAATTAGAGTTAATATTATCAAATTTAACTACAAAAGCACCTACAATACATATAAAAATACTTATAAAATATAAATATCTAAGATTTTTTGAAAAAAGCCCATAAAAAAGTACAACATAAAAAGGTGTAAAAATCGTAAAAAGTGCCACTTCGCTTACACTTAAATATAAAAAAGAATGATAATAAAATAAATTCATCACACCAAGTTGTAAAGCTCCAATGCTTATGAGTTTTAGTTTTAAATGCAAATTCAGCTTAAAATTTAAAAAAGGTAAAAATACTAATAAAGACAAAAAAACTTTTGCAAATGCAGCAAAAAAACTATCCATTTCTAAGGTTATAAAATGCCCAATTAATGGAAAAGAAAAAGCCCAAATAAAACTTGCTAGTAATAAACTTGGCATTTTAAAGCACACCTTCTAATTTAAGTAAAGCTTCTTTGATAAATAAACCACCATTGTATCCGCCTAAGTGATTTTTAGCTACCACTCTATGACAAGGTATAAAAATTGCAAGTTTGTTTTTAGAATTTGCATTACCTACCGCTCTAAAAGCTTTTGGATGATTGATAAAAGAAGCAATTTCTTGATATGTTTTAGTTTGTCCATAGGGAATTTTAATTAAAGCTTTATATACTTTTTGCTCAAATTCGCTCCCCTGAAGAGCTAGGGGTGTATTAAAGAAAAAAAGTTTTTTATTAAAATAAAGGTCTAACTCTTCTAAGGCTTGTTCTAAAATAATGTGTTTATCTTTGCTAAAATTGGGCTTATATGTTATAAAATCAACATTGATAAGTTTATTTTCATTACTCTGCAAAAGAATATAAGCAAAACTAGCTTTGTAAAAACTTTGATACATTTTTTCCTCATTTTAAAATAATCATTGTATGAATTTTAAATTAATTAATTGTTATTAAAGCAAAAATTTAGTTAAAATAGTGATTTAATTTATATCAAAGGAAAATATTTGAGGATTTTATTATTTAGTTTGATTATAAGTTTAAATGCATTAGCTTTAGATTACACTTGCGGGTATGTCAAAGAAAATAAGATGGATTTTTTTAAAGAGTTTAAACCACAAGTTTCTCAAGATTTTGCTCAAGTAGATTTAAATTGCGATTTTTCTTTAAAAAATAATCAAATTACAAAAAGATTATATGAGCTTGCTAATGAAATTAGAGGAAGTAATAGTGCCTGTATGGGAGGGGAATATTTTAGCGATTTGAGAAAATTTGATTTTAAATTATTAGAAATTGCGCTTGATCCGCAAGTTTATCAAAAAACTTTACAAGATCCTATAATACTTGAAGAAAAATTTGCAAAATTAAAAGCTTATTTTAGATTTTGGGCTTATCAAAGTATAGGAAATTTTAAGCTCTTTAAGGAATTTTGGAAAGAGTATAATAATGCGATTAATCCTTTAACAAAATATTTTCAAAACGAATTTAATTTAGATAAAGCAAGTGCTATTTACTTTGCTAGTAATGCTTTGAATGAATTTTTAAATTGGGCAGTTGGTGAGACTAAAATCTTTAAAGATATTTCGGACTTTGAAAAATTTGTGGCTAATAAAAACAACTCTTTAGAACAAATAAAAGAATATATTTATTCTAAAAAAATTAGCAATTTAGAATTAAATAATGGTTTTAAATCTGCTTTGTTAAACAATAGAGAAAGTCAAATTATAAGTGAGTTTATAAAATTAGGTGTAAAAATAAATGAAGGTTATGAGTCTGCTTTGTTTTTTGCATTAGATAGTGCAGATAATGTCAAGCTTTTATTAGAAAATGGGGCTATTGTTGATTATAGAAATTCTTTTGGAAAAACACCTTTGTTTTATGCAGTTGAATACAACAATTATAAGGTTGCAAAAGTTTTATTAGAAAATGGAGCTAATGTAAATCAAAAATACATTAACGATAATGAAAAACTTTCTATTGCTAGTATGGGAAGTAATACGCCATATTTCATTACTTTATGTGCACTTGAGCATACTTCTAAAAATATTTTTATGCATGGAGCAAACTATGCAGATGTAAAAATGCTTAAGTTACTTATAGATTACAAAGCAAATTATAAAGAAATTGATGATTTGGGATTTAACGCTCTTGATTTTGCCATAATTGCAAAAAAAGAACAAAATATTAAATATCTAAAAAAACTTGGTTTAAAGGAAAATGAGAATTTGATGCTATATGAAGAGACACAACCATGAAAACTGCTTTAATAACTGGAGTAAGTTCAGGTTTTGGACTAGAGAGTTTAAAAGCTTTGATAGAACTTGATTATAAAGTTATAGCTATAGCAAGACGCAAAGATAGATTAGAAAAACTACAAGAGCTTTATGGGGATAAAATTTATCCCATAGAACTTGATGTTAGAGATAAACAAGCAGTTTTTGCATCAATTGAAAATTTACCTCAAGATTTTGGCAATATTTCTTTGCTTATTAACAACGCAGGTCTTGCTTTAGGTTTAAATGAATTTGATTCTTTGGATATTGAAGATATTGAAGCCATGGTAGATACTAATATCAAAGGCTTTTTATATGTAGCAAGAGCTGCTTTACCTTTACTTAGAAAAGTAAAAAATGCCCACATAATTAATCTTGGCTCAATTGCAGCTAATGTGCCTTATTATGGAGGTAATGTTTATTGTGGAACCAAGGCTTTTGTGGCACAATTTTCCAAAGCTTTAAGAACGGATTTGCGTGGAAGTAATATAAAAGTAACAAATATTGCTCCAGGACTTTGTAAAACTGAATTTAGTGAAGTGAGATTTAAAGGTGATATTAAAAAAGCTGATGAGGTTTATGAAAATACTAAATATATCAAAGCTGAAGATATAGCAAAAATTATTACTTTTATTATTAGCTTGCCTGAGCATATTAATATTAATGAAATAGAGCTTATGCCTGTGACTCAAACTTGGGCGGGAACTTTTAGCGAAAAAATATAAAAACTAAGGATAATTATGAAAATTTTTTATTTATTATTAGCTCCTTTGTTGTTATTTGCTGATGCACAAGCAAATGCAGAACTTTTTGGAGCTTGGACGCTTTTACCACCGGTGATAGCTATTATTTTAGCTTTTGTTACTAAAGATGTAGTACTTTCGTTATTTATTGGTGCATTAAGTGGTACTTTTATGTTAGGACTTATTGAAAATAGTATTTACCATGCTATCATTGCTTCTTTTACAGGCTTTATTTCCAAAGTGGTAAATGCCATGGCAAGTCCGGGTAATGCAGGAATTTTATTGCAAGTTTTAACTATAGGTGGTGTTGTAGCTCTTATTACCAAAACAGGGGGGACAAAAGCAGTAGCTATTTGGCTTTCTACTAAAGCTAAACAAGCAAAAAGCTCACAATTTGCTACTTGGTGCATGGGAATTTTTATTTTCTTTGATGATTATGCCAATTCATTAATCGTAGGTCCTATCATGCGTCCGGTAACAGATAAATTTAGAGTAAGCCGTGAAAAGCTTGCTTTTATAATGGATGCAACTGCAGCACCAATTACCGGTCTTGCTATCATTTCTACTTGGATAGGACTTGAAATTTCTTTAATTCGCAGCGGATATGATCTAATTGATAATGCAACTTTTGCACATTTAGGTGTAGTAAAAGAAGAAATTAACGCTTTTGAAATCTTTGTACAAACCTTACCTTATAGATTTTATAATCTTTTTATGTTGATTTTTGTTGTTTTGACTATTTATACAGGTAGGGAATTTGGACCTATGTTAAAAGCTGAGCTTAGAGCTAGAGCGGGTAAATTTTCTCATGGTCATGAACAAATTGATAATATAGAAGATAAGGTCTTAGAGCCAAAAGAGCATGTAAAATTGCAAGCTTCTAATGCTATTATACCTTTAGCTATCTTGATTGTGTTTTCATTTATAGGTTTTTATTTTAGTGGTTATAATGCCTTAGATGATGTGAGTGTTAAAGCACAAATTGATGCAGCACCGCTTAGTTTATTTGCTTTTAGAGAGACTTTTGGCGCAGCTGATGCTTCAGTTGTATTATTTCAAGCAGCACTTTTAGCTACTATAGTAGCTATTATTTTGGGAATGTATAGAAAAATATTTACTTTAAAAGAAGCTATTGCGGTTTGGACTCATGGCTGGAGAACTATGATTATGACTGTGATTATTTTACTTTGTGCATGGTCATTAGCTTCTGTGATTAAAGATTTGGGAACTTCTAAATATTTAATTGACTTATTTTCAGATAAAACACCTCTTTATTTGCTTCCTACAGCAATTTTTATTTTTGCTTCTATTATTTCTTTTTCAACGGGAACTAGTTATGGAACTATGGGTATTTTAATGCCTTTGGCTATTCCTTTAGCTATGGCTGTTGGGGTTCATAATGAATTAAGCGGAGCAGAGTTGCACCAATATATGATTATTAATATTTCAGGGGTTTTAACAGGAGCTATTTTTGGAGATCATTGCTCACCAATTTCTGATACAACTATACTTTCATCTATGGGAAGTAAGTGTGATCTTTTAGCTCATGTTAGTACACAAATGCCTTATGCTTTGAGTGTTTGTGCTATTAGTATACTTTGTGGTTATTTACCGGTAGCATTAGGACTTAATGTATGGTTAGGACTTGTTTTTGGAATCTTAGCTATGATAGCTTTACTTTTTGTGGTTGGCAAAAAGGTAGATGCGTAAATGTATTTTGAAGAAAAAATTGCTTTAAACAAAGCATTGTTTTCTTCTTTATATGATGGAGAAATTCAGTGCTTTAAATCACCTTTAAAAGCTTATAGAACTAGGGCGGAATTTTCTATATATCATCATGAAAATGGGAAAATTTCTTATGCAATGTTTGAAAATAAGAAAAAAATTCCTATTGAAAATTTTGATATAGCAGATGAAAAAATTCAAAAATATATGCCTATTTTATTAAATAATCTAAATGAAAATTTAAAAGAAAAGCTTTTTGGAGTAGAGTTTTTAGCTACAAAATTAGATTTAAGTATAACTTTACTTTTCCATAAAAATATAGAGCTAATCACACAAGATTTACAAGAATTAGCAGAAAAATTAAATCTCAAGCTCATAGCAAGAAGTAGGGGTAAAAAACTTGTATTTAATGGAGAAAATTTAAGACAAATTTTAAACATCAATACAAATGAATTTTCATATGAGTTTAATAATGATTGTTTTATCCAACCCAATACTTTTATTAATGAAAAGATGATCGAATGGGTTGTATCTTGTGTAGAGAGTGATTTTAAGCAAGATTTATTAGAGCTTTATTGTGGTTATGGAAATTTTACCATAGCTTTAGCAAGAAATTTTAAAAAAGTTTTAGCAACTGAAATTTCTAAGAAAAATATTGAGTTTGCTTTAAAAAATTGCGTTTTAAATTCTATTGAAAATATAACTTTTACAAGGCTTTCTAGTGAAGAGTTAAGTCAAGCATTGAAAAAAGAAAGGGAATTTAATCGCTTAAAAGACATAGATTTAGATGGTTTTAAAATATCTCATGTCTTAGTTGATCCTCCAAGAGCAGGACTTGATTTAAGTGTGATTGAACTTATTAAAAATTATGAAAATATCATTTATATATCGTGCAATCCTATCACTTTAAAAGAAAACCTTGAGAAATTATGCAAAACTCATAAAATATCCAAATTTGCATTTTTTGATCAATTTGCAAACACAAATCATCTTGAATGTGGTGTTTATTTGAAAATCAAATAACAATATAAAACATTAATTTTGCACATATTACAATAATTATAGTAAAAATAAATACAATAGGATGAATATATGCATGAAAAGGATTTTGTTTTTTTAAGATTATTTTATAAAAAAGAGAAAATAGTATTAATATAAAAATACAAAAAGCAAAGAATATTTTGCAAATAAATATCCAATTTAATGAATTTAAGTGAAAATGAGCTAAATATAAACCGCTAAGAAATAAAATCAATACAATAGGTGGCATTATTTTAATTGTATTTTTTATATCCAAATTTAATTTTCTTAATAAGAATACATCGGTAAATAAAAATCCTATAAAAAATATAGCACAAAATAAATGTATTATTAGTATATAAGGATAAATATAGATCATGATTACAACCTTTATTGCGATAATTTTTAATATTTTACAATACTCAGTGGTAAAATTTATTGACTTATGTTAAATTATATTAAGCATTATAAAATAATAATGCAAGTTTTATTAGTATAAATAAAGTCTCTAATGTCATAGTTTAATCTAAGCTAATTTGAGTTTGTCAATACTACAAATATTTGTAAATTTAAAATATTATAACAAAGTTACAAGCTTTAATTTTTTGATATTTTTTATCTTAAATGTAGAATGTATTTAAGGAAAAAACTTATATAAGTTAGAATTTATGTAATCTTTGTTACTATTAAAATAGTTGATTTAATCAATTAATTTTTACAAAGGATTTCTCATATTTTTTCAAAAAATTACTTATACAAATAGAAAAATACTCTATAAAGTCAATGAAATTTTAAAGCCATTTGGATTGAAATCAAGTGATTGGAGAGTTTTTGTTTATTTAAGCCATCATCAAAATAGCACTTTAGCTCCAATATGTGAATTTTATCAAATGGATAAAGCTATACTTTCTAGAGTTGTTTCCAAACTAGCAAAACTTGAATATATAGAGTTTTTAAAAGCTGATGATAAAAGAGAAAAGATCATTACTTTAAGTGCCAAGGGTAAAGAAATTTTTTTTGATGCAAATGTTTGTATAAGAAAATATGAAAAAGAAATCTTAGATATATTAGATGAACAAGATCAAGAAGTGCTTTTAAAATTACTTGATTATATCAATGAAAAAATTTAAGAAAGGTTTTTCATGGGTCTTAGTAAGAAATATAATTTATTTAATATAAATTTTTTCTGTATTTTTGGGATAAATTTTGTTATTTGTCTTGTTTTTTATATGAGTACTATTTCTAGTACAGATTATGTTTTGGGTGTTTTAAATCTTCAAACTAGCACCGCAGGACTTATAATGGGTGCTTTTGTTATAGGTGCTTTGCTTTCTAGACTTTATTTTGGTTCTATTATTGATGGTATTAATATAAAAAAAGTGATTATATTTTCACTTTTATTTTATCTTTTTATTAATTTAATGTATTTGAAATTTTATAATGTGTATTTTTTGGTATTGATACGCTTTCTAGCTGGAGTTTGCTATGGAATTTGTTCTTGTGCTTGTGGGGCAGCTATTGCTAGAATAATACCTAGTAATAAAAGAGGAATTGGTATAGGGTATTATGCTACGAGTGTTGTTTTAACTTCAGCTTTAGGGCCTTTTTTGGCCATAAAACTTGACTCTATCAACTTATTTCAACTAAGCTTTTTAATTGCAAGTGTGAGTATTATCTTTGCATTAGTTTTATCAATTTTTTTAAAAGTAAGAAGATTTAAAAAACATTATCATGTAAAAAGAAAATTTAGTATTTATAATTATTTTGAAAAATCAGTTTTAAATTTGGCTTTGATTACTTTTTTGATCGCATGTCCTTTTGGAGCTATTATAGCTTATATGAGTGCTTATACTCAAAGTTTAAATTTAAGCTTTGCTGGATCTATGTTTTTTGTAATATATGCTGGATTTTCTATAGTTTTTAGACCTCTTGCTGGAAAGGTATTTGATAAACATGGAGCTAATATTGTAATAATTTTTTCATTATTTAGTTTTATATTGTGTTTACTTTTACTTGCGTTTGCAAAAAATTTTTATATGATTATTATCGCCGGTATATTTTGTGCACTAGGTTATGCAAATGCTACTTCAAGTGCACAAGCTTTGGCTATCAAACTAGCTCCTAAAGAAAAAATGGGGTTAGCTAATTCTACTTTTTTTCTATCTTTGGATTTTGGCATAGGAGTTAGTCCTTATTTGTTGGGTATTGTTGAACCAAGTATAGGTTTTGCTAATGTCTATGCACTTTGTGCTGTACTTGTTTTGTTTGCTCTTGTTTTATATTATTTATTAATAGTTAAAAAAACTTTTTGTTAATTTTATTTTAGATACAATGCTTTTTTAAAAATAAGGAAAAAGCATTGTGTGATACTCATAAAATACTAAGTTCTATGAAAAATATCGCCATTATAGGACTTAGTCCTAATCAAGAAAAACCTTCGTATTTTGTAAGCAAATATTTACAAGATTTATCTTATACAATTTATCCTATCTATCCTAAAGAAGATTTTATTTTAAACGAGAAAGTTTATAGAAATTTAAGGGAAATTCCTTCTGAAATTGACACGGTTGTAATGTTTAGAAAAGCAAGTTACGCAAATGAAATTTTTGAAGATCTTTTAGCTAAAAATGTTAAAAATTTTTGGATGCAACTTGGTATTATTAACGATGAAATAATGCAAAAATGTAAAAAATTTGGTATAAATTGCGTTCAAGATCGTTGTATTAAAATAGAATTAGATAAAAAGGTAAATCATGATTGAGTTAAATAAAATTTATCAAGCAAAGCAAAAAATTGCAGATTTTGTATTAAAAACCCCTTTGGTGCACTCTTCTTTTTTAAGTGAGTTTTTAGATACTGATGTTTTTCTAAAATGTGAAAATTTACAAAAAACAGGTGCTTATAAAATCAGAGGTGCTTATAATGCTATTGCTAATTTAAGTAAAGAACAAAAGCAAGCAGGTGTAATAGCTGCAAGCGCTGGAAATCATGCACAAGGAGTTGCAATTAGTGCTAAAAAATTTGGGATAGAAGCCGTGATTGTTATGCCTGAAGCTACACCTTTGCTAAAAGTAAGTGCGACTAAAAATTTAGGTGCAAAAGTGATTTTAAAAGGAGATAATTTTGATGAGGCTTATGCTTATGCGTTAAATTATGCTAAAGAACATCATTTAAATTTTATTCATCCTTTTGAAAATGAAAGTATTATAGCAGGGCAGGGTACTTTAATGCTTGAAATGCTTGATGAAATAAGTGATTTAGATATGATTTTAGCTCCAGTTGGTGGTGGAGGTTTGATTAGTGGAGTGGCGAGTGCTGCTAAGCAGATTAATCCTAATATAAAAGTTATTGGAGTAAGTGCTAAAGGAGCTCCTGCTATGTATGAGAGTTTTAAAAGTAAAAAAATAATCAATTCAAAGGCTGTGAGAACCATAGCTGATGGTATTGCAGTGCGTGATGTAAATAAAATTAATTTTGATATTATTCTTGAATGTGTTGATGATTTTATTCAAGTTGATGATGAAGAAATAGCTAATGCGGTGTTATATTTACTTGAAAAACATAAAATCACAGTTGAAGGTGCTGGAGCATCAGCAGTTGCTGCACTTTTACATAAAAAAATAGATTTAAAAAATCATAAAAAAATAGGCGTGATTTTAAGCGGTGGAAATATTGATGTACAAATGTTAAATATTATCATAGAAAAAGGTTTGTTTAAAGCTTTTAGAAAAATGCTTATCAATGTTACTTTGGTTGATAAACCAGGAGCTTTGAGTACTTTGAGTGATGCTATAAAAGAAGCTCAAGCTAATATAGTTAAAATTGATTATGATAGATTTTCCACTAAGTTAGAATATGGTGATGCGATGATTTCAATTACTTTAGAAACAAAAGGAAAAGAACATCAAGAATTAGTCAGAAAGATACTTTATGACAAAGGTTTTAATTTCAATGAAATTTTATGATAAATGAAATATAATATTTTGTAAATAAATTATAAGGAAAAAAATGTCGCAAGAAAAAATTTTAGAACCAGATACATTAATAACCTCTAAGACAGATTTAAAAGGGGATATTATTTATGCTAATGATGATTTTTTAAAATATGCGGGTTATAAAATGGAGGAAATTTTATATAAACCTCACAATATTGTGCGTCATCCTGATATGCCAAAAACTGTTTTTAAATGTTTATGGGATTATATACAAGATGGAAAAGAAATTTTTGCTTTTGTTAAAAATAAAACCAAACAAAATGATTATTATTGGGTTTTTACTAATGTTACAGCTTCTTTTGATGAACAAGGAAATATTATAAATTATTATTCAGTTAGAAGAAAACCTAAAAGAGAGGCAATATCAACCATAGAGCAAGTTTATAAAATTCTTTTAGAAATAGAAGAAAAAGATGGTATAAAAGCCGGAGTGGATGAACTTGTTAAGATAGTTAATTCTTATGGTATGAGTTATAATCAATTAATTTTAGAGCTTCAAAGATGAATTTGATAAATTTTGTTTATAAATTATTATTTTATATTGAGATATAATTACTCCCATTTTAATTTTAAACTAAGGAGATTGTGTTATGTCTTCAGAAAAAATTCTAACCTCGGATGTTTTAATAACATCAAAAACTAATTTAAAAGGTGAGATTATTTATGCAAATGAGGATTTTTTGAGATATTCTGATTATAAAATTGAGGAAATTTTATATAAACCTCACAGTATCATGCGTCATCCTGATATGCCAAGAACGGTTTTTAAATATTTATGGGATAACATTCAGCTTAAAAAAGAAGTTTTTGCTTTTGTAAAAAATAAAACAAAATATAATGATTATTATTGGGTTTTTGCTAATGTAACTGCTTCATGTGATGAAAATGGAAACATTTTAAATTATTATTCAGTTAGAAGAAAACCAAATATGGAAGCTATCAAAACAATAGAAGAAATTTATAAAGTTCTTTTGTTGAAAGAAAAAGATGGTGGTATTAAATCTGGAATAGAAGAGTTAAAAGCAATAGTAAAATCTTATGGGGTGACCTATAATGAACTAATGATGAAAATTCAAAAATAAAAAAGGATTTCTTATGAAAAATATTTTGTTTCTTGGTATAGTTTTAAGCATAGTAGCCTGTATTAATTCTTTGTTTTATGCAGAGTTTATTTCCTTAGGTTTCTTTTTAGTTTTGTTTTGTTTATTTATATATGGATTGTTTATTTTAAAAAAAGAAGAACAATTTAGCGATAAGATTTTACATCTTAGTAGAGAGTTAAAAAATGGTAATTTTGATTCAAGAATTGTATATATTAAATGTGCTAATAAAAAATTAAAAGAAATTGCTGATAATCTTAATAATACAATAGATGGTTTAGAAGCTTATTTAAGAGAGATAAATACTTCAATTGCTTGTTCTCAAAAAGGTGAATATTTTAGAAGAGCTATCCCTGAAGGTTTAAAAGGTATTTTTGTTCATAATATTAACTTTATTAATAAAGCTTTAGATGATATAGAAAAAACAGGAAAATCTGTTTTTAAAAATGCTTTATCAAGAGAACTTATGGACTTGAGTTTAAATAGTCAAAATAAAAATTTAAACGATTTGTCTTCTGCATTAAATAAAATCATCAAACTTATGAGAGAAGTTTTTGGTGATATTAGAATAATCTCAAATACAGCACAAAAAAATGGTTTAGAAGTAGGTAATTTACAGGATTCAATTTCATCAATGATGCAAGTGGCTGATGAAAGTAAAAATGCTGTAAATACTTTTGCATCTAATGCTCAGAGTATCAATGCAATTGTTGAGGTAATTAGGGATATTGCAGATCAAACTAACCTACTTGCATTAAATGCAGCTATTGAAGCAGCTCGTGCGGGAGAGCATGGTAGAGGTTTTGCTGTGGTTGCAGATGAAGTAAGACAACTTGCTGAAAAAACACAAAAAGCAACAGGTGAAATTACTTTAGCAATTCAAGTAATGAATCAAGAAATTGCTTCTATACAAGAAAATAGCGAAAAAGTGTTTGATATTGCAAATTCTTCTGATAGTAAAGTTGCTGATTTTAGTGAGGCGTTTAAAGAATTAGAGGATAAAAGCTCTCATTTAGGAAAAGAATTTGTTAATTTTGCTTCTGATTTAACTCTTTCTGCAATGAAAATAGATCATATATTATATAAATCTGATGTTTATTTAACTCTAAATGGTTCTCAAGAAAATCTTCAAAATCTAGATCCTATTTCAACTTTATGTAAAGATGAAGATGCAAAAAGTATTTTCTGTCCTTTAATTTCTCAAAATGAAATGGAGGTTAAGAGTGAGAAAATACAAAGTGCGGCAAGTAAAGCTATAAAAATAGCTAAAAAGGACAACATATCAAAAGAAGATTATGACTCTATTATTAATGATATAAGAGAACTTGAAAATGAAAGTAGAGTAGTTATGAATAAATTAGAAGCTTAAAGCTTCTAATTTAGATAAGAGCTATTTTTAAAACTTCTTGTAAATTTTTCACCCCAATAATTTTCATATTTTTTACTACTTCTTCAGGAATATCTTTTAAATCTCTTTCATAGTTTTTATGTGGGATAATGGCTGTTTTAATATCAGCTTTATAAGCAGCAATAAGTTTTTCTTTTAAACCACCTATTGGTAAAACATTGCCCATTAGATCAATTTCTCCAGTCATTGCAACATTTGATTTTACTTTCTTGTCGCTAAAAATAGAAGCAATGGCTGTGGTAATAGTTATGCCTGCACTTGGTCCGTCTTTTGGAGTGGCTCCATCTGGTACATGAATGTGAAGATTGTATTGATTGTATATGTTTTCATCTTCTTTGTAGAAAAGTTTCTTTGAGACTTTAATTTGTTCATCATCGATTAAATTCTTAACAAGACTTTGAGCAATTTTTGCTGATTCTTTCATTACATCACCTAAGCTTCCTGTTAAAGTTAGATCACCCTTGCCTTTGATTTTAATGGCTTCGATTTTCAATACATCTCCACCTACTGCAGTCCAAGCAAGTCCATTTACCTGTCCGATTTTATTTTCTTTTTCGTGCTTTTCTATTTCAAAGACTTTTTTACTTAAAAAATCTTTTAAATTTTTATCATTAATTTCAATATTTTTAATATCTTTTTCTAAAAGAAGTTTTTTAACACATTTTCTACAAATTTCAGCAATTTTTCTTCTTAAATTTCTTACACCTGATTCTCTAGTATATTCATTCACTATTAATTCTATAGCATCATCACTAAAGCTTATTTCTTCTTTTTTTAATCCATGTTTTTTTATTTCATCAGGTATGAGATAGTTTTTGGCTATTTGGAATTTCTCTTGAGGAGTGTAAGAGCTAAGTTCTATAAATTCCATTCTATCTTTTAGAGCAGGTGGAATTAAACTTGCATCATTTGCAGTAGCTATGAAAATGATTTTGCTTAAATCGATGTTGAAATTTAGATAATAATCTCTAAATTTAGTATTTTGTTCAGGATCTAAGATTTCAAGTAAAACTGCACTTGGATCTCCTCTATGATTGTGACTTAGTTTATCAATCTCATCAAGCACAACTACTGGGTTGCTTTGTTTTGCTTCTATAAGTCCTTGTATAATGCGTCCTGGCATAGCTCCTATATAGGTTCTTCTATGTCCTCTTAGTTCATTAACATCTTCTAAACCACCTAAAGCTATGCGCACTAACTCTCTTTTTAATGCCTTTGCGACTGAATTTGCTAAAGAAGTCTTGCCAACACCAGGAGGGCCAACTAAGCACAAGATAACTTTTGCACCATCTCTATCTTTAATCTTGCGTTTTTCTAAAAGTTCTTTAACTGCAAAGTATTCTTCAATACGCTCTTTTGGTTTTTCTAGAGCATAGTGATCACTATTGAGTTGTAAAGATACATCTTTTAAATTTAGTTTTTTCTTTGAGGAGTGCTCAAAAGGTATATCTAAAACCGTTTCTATGTAAGTTTGCACCATAGAAGCTTCTGAATTATCTTGATGAATTCTTTCGTATTTTTGAATTTGCTTTTTGATTTCTTTATAAGCCTCTTCATACATAAAAGCTTTTTTCTTTTCTAATTTTTTATTATATTCCTCTACTTCGCTTTCTTTTTGTATATCGCTTCCAAGCTCTCTTTGAATTTGTTTGAGTTGTTCTTTTAAAAAGTATTCTTTATTAACCTTGTCAATTTTAGAATGAACTTTATTTTTGATTTCTTTTTGGATTTTATTTGCTTCAATTTCTTTAGCTAAATAATCAATTAAATTTAAAAGCTTAGTTTCTAAATTAGTTTCGATAAAAAATTCATAAGCTTGTTGTTTTTTGATTTTAATAGAATTTAATATTAGATCACAAATTCTGCTAGGCTCGACATCTTCTTCTATAGTTCTTAAAAGATCAGGTGGAAAATAATGACTCACAGTCGATAAAGCTTTTGCTTTTTCTCTAACTACTTCTATAATAGCTTCTTTTTTTGTATTGCAAATTGGCTCTTGATGAATTAAATCAACTAAAGCATATAAAGGATCATCCGAAATTCTCTCAACAATCTTGGCTTTTGCATATCCTTGGAATAAAATTTTAATCCTGCCATCAGGCAGTGGAACTTTTCTCATAATACTCCCAATGACACCACAATCATATATATCATCAAAGCCACGCCCACCTTCAATTTTTGATGGTGCCACAAAAATCATACTTTCATTTTGTAAAGCGGTATCTAAGGCTTTAATATTTTGCATATCATTTAAAAAAATAGGTGTTATCATAAAAGGGTATAAAAAAAGCTCATCTTCTACAAGAATGGGAAGTTTTGTTGGATAGTTTTGAGTATTTTCTAATTTCATTACATTATACCTTCTTCAAATATTTTTCTATACCATGGAAGTTCTGGTTTAATCATATCGATTTTATTAAAATCGGAATTTTCGATTTTTTGCTTATAAATCTCATAGCTTTGTTCTCTGTTTTTTTTCTGATATAACTCTGCTATACTTGTATCAAGGTAAAAAACTGCAAGATTAAATTTAGTTAGCATAGTATCGATTAAATCATTATATTGTACATTAGGATAGTTTTGATTGTATTCTTTGATTTCTTCTATTGTTTTTAGCATTAAAGCTTGGTTACGATTTGGAACAGCAAAAGAGTCAAATTTAGCTTTGATTTTTAAATATCTTATATAAGCTACATTTTTAGAATCACCAAATTTGTTTAAATATTCATCAAGATAAAAATTTGCCATTTCATATTCTTCTTCACTAATATGAGCTTGAGCTAATATAAGTAAAGTTTGTTCTAATAATGGATCAGCAATATGTTCACCTGCCATTGAAGTATAGTGTTTATCAGCTGCTTCAAGATTTTTTTCTTGTAAATCTTTTATAATTTGTTGATACCATTCCATAGAACTTAGATTATATAAATCTTCAGCTTTTTTCGAGCTACATGCTCCTAAAAATAAACCTGCAATAATAAGTGAAAAAATAAAAAGTTTTTTCATTGTGTTACCTTATAAATTTAATAATTGTAATTATAATGTTTTTATGTTTATGAAATTGTTAATTTTTAAAACTAAAATTATAGTCAAAAACTCTTAATTAGTGTAATTTTTAAAATTGGAACTAAAATTGCTTAATGAGTTGTAATTTCTTAGTCAATAGATTTTAGGAGGCAAGATGAACTTAGAAGTTAAATGTCCTATTTTAGGTTTTGAAGATACCAAAAATATGAATTTTTATAAAATAGACGAGGTTTTTTATAGACTTAAAAGCCTTGATGGTAAAGATTTTTCTTTTGTGATGATTGATCCTTATATGATCCGTCCTGATTATGATTTTGAAGTGCCTGATTATTATCAAGAATTATTAGCTTTAAATGAGCAAACTAATTTTGGTGTGTTTGTTATAGTGGCTATTAATGAGCCATTAGAAGAATCTACGGTAAATTTTTTAGCACCTGTTGTGATGAATTATGATAATAACTCTTTAGTGCAAGTGATTTTAGATACAAGCAAATATCCTAATTATTTTCAGTCTGAAAAGATTTCAGCTTTTATTAAACAAACAAAATAATGTCTGAAATTTATATTTTAGGAAATGGTGCTATGGCAAGTGCTATAGCTAAAGGTTTAGAGGATACTTATAAAGTAGTTATTGTTGCTAGGGATTTAAAAAAAGCTAGTGGTTTAAATTTAAAAGTATTATCATATGATGAGTTTGATATGGATAATAAAAATATTATTTTGGCTTTTAAACCTTATGCGTTAGAAGAAGTAGCTGTTAAATTAAAAGGCAAGGCAAGATGGCTTATTTCGGTTTTAGCAAACACTACTTTTGAGCGGCTTCATTGTATTGATGCACAAAATTATGTGAAAATTATGCCAAATACAGCAGCCGAATTTAAAGCTTCTACAACTGCTTATTTAATGGAAAAAGATTTATTTAAAGATGAAATTTTATCTTTGTTAAATACTTTTGGTAAAGCCATAAGTTTGCAAAATGAAAAAGAATTTGATATAGCTATGGTTTTGAGCGGTTGCGCTCCTGCATTTTTAGCTTTGGTAGCAGAAAGTTTAGCTAATGCAGGTGTGAAAAATGGTTTAAAAAATGAGCTTAGTTATGAGCTTACTCGCGCAAGTTTTGAAAGCTTTAGTGCTTTGTTTAATCATGCTCATCCTGCTATTATTAAAGAAAAAATTTGTTCTCCAGCAGGGGTAACTATAAAAGGAATTGAAGCTTTGGAAAAAAGAGCTTTACGTGGTGCTTTTTTTGAAGCTTTTAATGCAAGTTTAAATAAATGAAGCAAGCTTTTAGTCTCCTAGAGCTTGCTTTTTGTATTGTAATTTTATCTTTTATTTTTGGATCTTATTATCTTGTATTTACAAATAAATCTTTAAATGTTATATGGCAAAATCAAACCCTTTTTAATGAAGAAAAAGAATTGCTAAATAAAATTCCTTCATATAAAGCAAAAGAGATAAATATAAATACTTACAACTTTTTAGAATACACTAGTGATGAATTTAAACTCAAATCTTTAAAAATAAAAGATTTATCCTATAAAGAAGCTTTTATAGATGACAAAGGCTTTTAGTTTATTGGAACTTGCGTTAAGCCTTGTTATTTTGGGTATTTTGATTACTATTTTAATTAATCCAGCTATGTATATTTATAATTATAGTTTTAATGTTAAAAAATCTAGTGAAATATTTTTTGATTTAAATCAAGCTTTACTTAGCATGGAGAAAATTTATAATTCTTGCTTGAATGCAATATTTACAAGTAATTCTTTTGAGTGTTATATGAGTGCAAATGATGATATTTTTTATGATTTGTCATTAAAAAAATTAAACTTCAGTGGTATTATTTTAGAAAATAATGAAAGTTTTTTTAGTCCAAAAAGTAATTTGCATTTTATAGAAAATGGAATTTCTGAAGGAATTTTGAGCAATTATAAAGATATGCATAGTATGAAGAAGTTGAAAATATATACTAGTGATTATATGTATATTTATGATATAAAAAATTCAAAAATCTATAAAATATTAGTTGATGATAGAGAAAAAATCAATTTTTTTGATGAGAGTTTTAGCGGATTTTGTACTATTTTATATGCTTATATTAAGGTGTATTTGAAAAATAAAAATATTTATATGCAAATTGATGATTTAAATCATAACAAACAAGTATTTTTATTAGCTCAAAATATTTCAAAACTTATTTTCAAGCATGATGGCGAGTTATTAAAAATTACAATTTGCAGTAATACTCAAAATAGATGTTTAGATAAATGGATGCTTTTGTGAAAAAATCATTTGCAATGATATATACAATATTTTTTATTTTATTTATTTCTTTTATTATGGCGTTTATAATAAAAATTTCTTCATATCCACCAAGAATTATGAAAGATTTAGCGCTTTATACTCAAGGAAATATTTTACTTCATGATGCAAAAGAGTTTGCTAAATATTTTTTATATCAAGCCTATTTGGAGGGTAAAGAATGCTTAAGTGAATATAATTTTGAATATAATAATATAAAAATACGAATTGATTATGCTTATCCTTTGGGTGAATGTAAAAATAATAAATTAATTGCAAAGTATGTTCATGCAAAAAGTATTGTAGCGGTAAATATTAGTGTGTTGTTAAATACCAATAAAGCAGTAAATGAAGAAGTGTTTTTACAAAAAAGTTTTTTTATTTATCCTAGGTAGATTGAATGTAAGTTTGAATTCCAATAGCTATCATTTTTACTCCCATAGCCATAATAAAAACTAAAGCAATGCGTGAAAAAACATAAAGCACAAGCTTACCGATAACTTTTTCAATAGTAGCTGAAAAGTGAAATAAAGCAAAAATAAAAGCAAAAGTAAGTAATACAGAAGCTATGGCTATAGCTAAATTTTGATCTTCTGAAATAACTACTATGGTAGAAAGTGTTCCAGGTCCTACAAGCATAGGAAATGCCATTGGCACTATACTTTTTTTTAATAATTCTTTGTGGCTTAATCCTTGATAGTGTTGAAATTGAGTGCTTGATGGGGTGAAAAGTAGATTTTTTGTACTCATAATGATTAAAATCAAACCACCTGCAACTCGTAAATCATTAATATCTATTTTAAATAAATATTTCATGATAAATGGTCCAGAAAGTAAAAAAACTAAAACAATACAAAATGCAGTGTAAATGATATTTCTAAAAAGTTTTTTTCTTATATCAGCATCTAGACCTTCAGTCATTGCAATAAATTGTGGAAGATTTCCAAAAGGATTTAAAACTGCTATAATAGCAACGGATGCAAGTAAAATAACATAAATTTCAGATTCTATATCTGAAAACATAAAACAACCTTTTATTTTCCCAAGCTTAAAAAGCTTGGGTTTGATTTAATAATTATAGTCCTTCAAAAGGATTAGTAACAACTTCTTTTCTATCTACGATATAAGGGATAAGTGCTACATGTCTTGCACGCTTAATAGCAACTTCAACCATTTCTTGGTGTTTTTTGCTAGTGCCTGTTAAACGGCGTGGCATGATTTTAAATCTTTCTGATAAAGCATGTTTTAGCAATGCTGTATCTTTATAGTCTATAAAATCAACTTTAGCTTCAGTATATTTACAATATTTGCGTGAGTATTTTCTTTTTTCTGCCATGTTTTTTCCTTTAAAATGGTAATTCTGTATCATCATCATATTTATCAATATCAATTTCCTTCATAGGGGCTTCCTTTTGAGGATTTTGATAGGTATTATTAGATGAATTTGTTCTAGTTTGTACTTGAGCATAAGGATCAAAGCTTTGTTGTTGATTAAAATTTTGATTATAACCATAATTTTGATTTTCAAAATTACTTTGTTGATTATTTTGTACAGTTGAACCTAGCATTTCTAAATTTTCAACTTGAATACTATGCTTTGATCTGTTTTGTCCATTTTGATCGCTCCATTGCTCAAATCTCAAACGACCTTCGATTAAAATTTTACTACCTTTATTAAGGTATTGATTAGCAATTTCTGCAGTTCTTCCAAAAAAGCTAATGTCGATAAAGCAGGTTTCCTCTCTTTTTTCTCCTGTATTTGTACTAAATCTTCTTGTTACAGCTATAGCAGAAGAGCCTATTGCGCTACCTGATGGAGCATAACGCATTTCTATGTCCCTTGTAAGATTCCCTACTAAAACGACTTTGTTAAACATTAATTAGCCTTCTGTGCTTTCACTAGCTTTAATTTCTTTTTTATTTTGTTTGATACCCTTGCTTAGTCTTTCCCAAGCTGCAATTTCTTTTTTATTTTCATATTTTACGATTAAAAATCTGATTACTTCTTCAGTGATTCTTAATACCCTTTCAAGCTCTGCTATTAAATTTGTAGGAGCTTTGAAATAAATCACAAAATAAGTTCCTCTTTCGTATTTTTTAATTTTGTACGCAAGTTTTCTTGTTCCCATTGGAACTACGCTTTCAATTTCCGCGCCATTTTTTGTAAGGACTTCTTTTACGAATTCCAACTTAGCACTTACTTCTTCTTCTGTAAGTGTTGGTTTTAATATGAATAAAACTTCATAATGTCTCATTTAATTTCTCCTTATGGATATAAAGCCTAAAATTTTAGGCAAGGATTTTGCATAAAATGCAAATTTCATTTTACCATAAGTTTTCTTAATTTAACTTTTTAATATGGAGCTAAGTTGTAAAAGTGTTGCGATTAAAAATTCTTTTTTTTCTATTTTAGAATTCTTTTTTAATTCATATTCGCAATTACAAAGTATCAGAAAGATATTTTTATATTGTGATATTTTGATCATAAGAGCTTGTTTTTGAAGATTTTGTGCCACAGAAATAGGTGGAGCATAGCCTAAAATTTCTTTTAAGTCTAAATTTCCATAAATTTTAATATGTAAAGCTATTTTAAAAAGTCTAGAAAAATTTGCATATAAGGCATTAATCAATGCTATTTCATTGTAATTTTCTAAAATATTTTCAAGTTCGTTTCTTAAATCTTGTTTTTGCATTAATTTATCAAAAAAACTTTCAAAACTAATAGTACTTAAACTATAACAATGCTCTTGGATAATTTTTTCATCGATATTTAGACCACTAAATTTATTTAACTCATTAGCTGCTAAATATAAATTTTCATTAAAATTATAAAAAAGAGCATAAAGGGCATTTTGAGTAATGTTAATATTTAATTCTTTAGCTTTTAAAGCTAGTAATTCCATGCCTTCCTTAGCTGAATTTACTTTATAAAATCTACAAAAATTATTAGCAAAAATTTTCTCCGCTTCACTTTGTTTGGAGCTTTCATCATAAATTTCAAGTAAAAAATAATTATCTTGCGAATTTTGACAAAGCTGTAAAAGTTGCTTGAGTTCTTTACTTGGGATTTTCTTTTGAGTTTTGATTTCTAGCAATTTTCTTTCGCTAAATAAGGAAGCGCTAGATAAATAATCATATGCTTGCTTAAAATCATATTCTTCAAAATAAAATCTTAAACTCTCATCAAAAGAGTATTTGTCTTTAATAAATTTAGTATAAAGCTCTATTTGGAAATTATCCGCTCCATAAAGTAAGAAATAATTAGGAAAATTATTGCTATTAAGTAAACTTTGGAGTTGATTTTTATACATTTTGGTTTCTTTCTAAACTAAAATACTTGGTGATTTTGCCAAAAATTTTAGCACTAACAATATCTACTTCAGTGATTTCTACTTCTACATTTTCTAATAAATTTGCCCTTGAACCTACGATGGTAATCAAAGCTCCCTTAATTTCATCATTTAATTTTAGTTGTAATGAACTTTGATTTTCTACCACTAAAGCCTTAAATCTTTTTCCTATATTTTCTTTTGCCCATCTTGCAAATTTTCTATCCATGAAATGCCAAGCAACTTTATCCGCCTCTCTTTCTAGTAAGCTTAATTCCTCACAAGTGCTTTGTATATTTAAAAGCAAATAATTAAACATTTTTTCATCATTGTTGATTTTAGCTTTTAAAAGTCTATGTAATATAAGATCAGAATATCTTCTAATAGGACTTGTAAAATGGGTATATTTATCAAAACCTAAGCCAAAATGCCCTGCATTTTCACTAGAATATTCTGCTTTTTTTTGCGCCTTGATGATGAGTTTATCTACTTCTTCTCTTATATTTAGCTCATTTGCTAAGACTTGAATGTCTTTAAATAATTCTATGACATTATTTTTAGGATTAATATCTATACTAAGTGTTGAAAGATCAGCTAGCAATTGATCTATTTTTTTATAATCAGGACTTAAATGATTTCTAAAAACTCCTATATCAATGAGTTTTGCTGCAGCTTTATTAGCTAAAAGCATGCAATCTTCGATTAAATTATGCGAGGCAGTGTCATTTTCAAGGCGTGTTTTTATGAGTTTATTATTTTCATCTAAAGTCATTCTTAGCTCTTGGGTTTTAAACTCACAAGCATTTTTTAATCGTTTTTTTCGTAAATTTTGAGTGATTTTGAAAACCTCATAAAGCCAATTGATTGCGCCTAAATCTTCTTGCGTTTGTAAATACTCATCAACTTCATCGTAATTAAAACGGCGTTTTGAGTTGATAATAGCTTCAAAAAGCTCTTCTTTAATCACTTCATTATTTTGATCTAAGCTTATTTTAAAACAAAATGCTAATCTATCTTCATTAGGTTTTAGTGAGCAAATATTTTCACTCAAAGCTCTTGGTAACATAGGTATAGCAATATGAGGAAAATAAATCGAAAAACCCCTTGATCTTGCTTCTTTATCAATAGCGCTATAAGCATGCACATAAGCGCTTACATCAGCTATGGCTACATAAATAGCATGCTCATTTTTATCATAATAAATTGCATCATCAAAATCTTTTGCATCAATTGGATCAATGGTGCAAAAATTTAAATTTCTAAGATCTTTTCTTGATGGATACATACTTGCATCAACTTTATCTCCATAAGCTTTTGCTTCATTTTCACATAAATTATCAAAAACTGCATTTTTATTAAAAAGTGCTAAGGAAATTTTTTCATCTACAAAATCATCATCAATATGCCCTATCACTTCAGTGATATTATTATCATGATTTTCTATTTTTAAAATAGTTCCTAAAGGCAGAGCTTTTAAGGATTTTTGAGAGGCTTTTAAGGCACATGTAAGTCCTGTTTGAATATTTACTCCAAGGACTGCTTCGCCGTATTTTTTAGTCATAACCAAAGATGTTTCATGGGCTCTTTTAAGTATTAAAATAACTTTAGCACTTGGGCGCTTTTTTTTAAGAGGGAGTAATTTTGCTACAACTATATCAGCATAATTTGCTCCTTTTAAATTTTTATTTTCTATGAGCAAATCACGCTTAAAAACAGGATCAAAACTTTCTAAAAATCCCGTTCCATTAGCTGAAATATCAATCTTACCAAAAGTAAAGCCATCTTTTAAATAGTATTTGTTTTTATAAAATTTAATGATATCGCAAGTTAGTAACTCTCTAATGATTTGCTTGCTTTTATTGGTAATTTCATCAGCATTTAGACCATAGCTTAGTTGATTAAATAATTCTTTCATAATACTCTTTATAGTAATTTTTCAAAGCTTAAATTTTATCATAAAAGGATTAAATTTATATTTTTTAGTTATAATCTTTGCTTTAATTTTAATTTTAGGAGTGCATAATGGCTGTGTCAATTTATTATGATAAAGATTGTGATATTAATTTAATAAAATCAAAAAAAGTAGCTATTATAGGTTTTGGCTCTCAAGGTCATGCTCATGCTATGAATTTAAGAGATAGTGGTGTAGAAGTGATCATAGGCTTAAAAGAGGGTGGGCAAAGTTGGGCAAAAGCTCAAAAAGCAAATTTTATAGTAAAAAGTGTAAAAGAAGCTACTAAAGAAGCAGATTTGATTATGATTTTAGCTCCTGATGAAATTCAAAGTGAAATTTTTAATGAAGAAATTAAAACTGAATTAAAAGCAGGTAAAACTCTAGCATTTGCACATGGATTTAATATCCATTATGGACAAATTGTTGCTCCAAAAGGTATAGATGTGATTATGATAGCTCCTAAAGCTCCAGGTCATACTGTAAGACATGAATTTAGTATAGGCGGGGGCACTCCTTGCTTAATTGCTATCCACCAAGATGAAAGTAAAAATGCTAAAAATTTAGCTTTAAGTTATGCTAGTGCTATAGGTGGTGGTAGAACAGGTATTATAGAAACGACTTTTAAAGCTGAAACTGAAACAGATTTATTTGGCGAACAAGCGGTGCTTTGTGGAGGACTTAGTGCTTTAATCCAAGCTGGTTTTGAAACCTTAGTTGAAGCAGGGTATGAACCTGAAATGGCGTATTTTGAGTGTTTGCATGAAATGAAATTAATTGTAGATTTGATTTATCAAGGTGGTATTGCTGATATGAGATATTCTGTTTCTAATACTGCTGAATATGGAGATTATATCACAGGGCCTAAGATTATTACCAAAGAAACTAAAGAGGCTATGAAAGGTGTTTTAAAAGATATACAAAATGGAAGTTTTGCTAAAGATTTTATCTTAGAAAGAAGAGCGAATTTTGCAAGAATGCATGCAGAGCGTAAATTAATGAATGATTCTTTGATAGAAAAAACAGGACGCGAACTTCGCGCTATGATGCCTTGGATTAGTGCTAAAAAATTAGTTGATAAAGATAAAAACTAATTTGAAAACTATAAATAAAAAATACAAAGTGCTTTTAGCGCTTTGTCTTGTTGTAATTGGAATTTTTCTTTTTGCATTTGGAGCTTTGTTTTTAAAAAAAGAAGAAAATAAAGGTTTAGATTACAATCAAACAATAAACAAAAAAGAACCATTACCTATAATAGAACAAGAAAATAATTTTAGTTTTAATGATATAAATTTGACTTTAGAAAATGAAAATTTAGAATTTTTAGATAAAAATATTAGTGAAATTTTAAATTTAAACCCTGTAAATACAGAGTTAAATCAAACTAAAGAAGATAATCAAACTTCAATTTTAGAAGTAATAGATCAAAATACAAGCAAAGAATCAAAAAATGAAGAGCAAAATATATCAGATAAAAGCGAGGATAATAAAACTCAAATTCTAGTACAAAAAAATACCAAGCCTCGTCTAGCAATTATTATAGATGATATGGCAAGTCACACTCATGTAGATATGCTTAAAAAAACAAATTTAAAATTAATCCCATCTTTTTTTCCACCTGACAAACGCCATCCTTATACAGCTGAGTTTGCAAAGGATTTTGACTTTTTTATGGTGCATTTGCCTCTTGCTGCTATAAAATATGACAAGGCAGAATTAAACACTTTACACCCTAGTGATGATATGGAAAAAATAAGCAAGCGTATTGCTTTTGTAAAAGAACAATTTCCAAAGGTAAAATTTATTAACAACCATACAGGAAGTTTATTTACTGCAAATAAGCAGGCTATGGAAAAATTATTTAATGCTTTTAAACAAAATGATTTTATTTTTGTAGATTCAAGAACCATAGGAAATTCTAAAGCTAAAAATTTAGTAAGTCAATTTAATCAGCCTTATATAGCTAGAGATGTTTTTTTGGATAATGAAGATGATATAGCATATATTAAAAATCAACTCAAACAAGCAGTAGAAGAGGCAAGAAAGAAAGGTTTTGCTATAGCTATTGGTCATCCAAGAGAAAAGACTTTTAAAGCTTTGGTGCAAAGTAAAGATTTGTTAAATTCAGTTGAACTTGTATATTTAAATGAAATTTATTGAGAATATTGAAGATTTTAAAAATCTTTTAAATCCACCTTCAAAGATTTATTATAAAGGCAATTTAGAGCTTTTAAATGCTAGAAAAGTAGCTATTATAGGTTCTAGAAAAATGAGCGTTTATACTAAAAATTGTCTCATTGAGTTAGTATCTTTGTTAAAAAAGACTAAGGTTTGTGTAGTAAGTGGTGGGGCTTTGGGTGTGGATATCCAAGCAGCTAAAATAGCTTATCCTCAAACTATAGCCATATTTGCTAATGGACTTGATGAGATTTATCCAAAAGCTAATACAAATGAAATTTTAAATATTTATGAAAATGCATTAGCTTTAAGTGAAAATGAAGCAAAATATAAAGCAAAGCCATATGATTTTTTATTAAGAAATAGGCTTATTATTGCTTTAAGTGAGGTTGTTATAATAGCTCAAGCTGATTTAAAAAGTGGTTCTATGCAAAGTGCAAGGCTTGCTTTGAGTATGAATAAACCTATATATGTATTACCTCATAGGAAAGATGAAAGTGAAGGAACAAATTTACTTTTAGCCACAAAAAAAGCAAATTTAATTCATAATTTTGAGGAATTTGTAAAAATGTTTGGAGAGCTTTATCAAGAGCAAAGTGAGGATGATTTGTTAAGCTTTTTAAAGCATGAAAATGATTTAGAAAAAGTTTTGAAAAAATTTGGTGATAGAGTTTATGAATATGAACTTGAGGGTCTGGTGGAAATTTCTGGAGTGAAAGTAAGAGCTTGCATATGAATACTTTAGCGTTAGATATAGGTTTAAAGCGTATTGGTGTTGCTTTGTGTATTAATAAAAGCATGGCCATGCCACTTGAAGCTATCATTAGAAAAAACCGCAATCAAGCAGCAAATGAGGTAAAAAAATACATTAAAGACTATGATGTAAATACTTTGGTGGTAGGAATTCCTTTGGGCGGATCTAGTGAAGATGAAATGCGAAAAAGAATAGAGTATTTCATATCTTTACTTGGTTTTGATAAAGAAGTTTTTTTTGTTGATGAGAGTTTTAGCTCTAAAAACGCACAAGAGCTTGGTGTAGTGAATTTAAAGAAAAAAGATGGCAAACTTGATTCTTTAGCTGCATATTTATTTTTAAAGGATTTTTATGGCCTTGCTTGATTTAAATACAGCTTTAGATGAAATTTATACAAAAGAGCAAAAAGAACAAATCCTTCAAAGTTTTAATCAAGAAAAATATGTCAATATTTTTAGAAATTCTTTGCTTATTGACAATGAAAAACTAGAAGAAATTCTAAATGAAAAAAATATAAAATTTAAAAAAATTGATTTGTATTGTTATAAAATACCTAGTATTTTTAAAAGCAAATTAAGCTCAATGAATGCTTTTAATGAGGGTAAGTTTTATATACAAAATTATTCTTCGTATTTATGTGCTAAAACCTTGGGCGTTAAAGCTGGTGAGAGTGTATTAGATATGTGTGCAGCTCCTGGTGGAAAAAGTTTAAATTTGGCCAATTTTATGCAAAATGAAGGTTATTTAGCAAGTTGTGAATTATCTAAAACACGCTTTTTTACCTTAAAAACAACTATGGAAAATTATCAAGTTAAAATTGCAAAATGCTTCTTAAAAGACGCACGCACTATAGGTAAAGCTTGTCCTTTGAAATTTGATAAAATTTTGCTTGATGCGCCTTGTTCAACTTTTGCAAAAATGGGTTTTGAAATACAAAAAAACACAAAAGAAATTAAGAAAATAGCAAATTTACAAAAAAAACTTTTACATTCAGCATTACTAGCCTTAAAACATGGTGGGGAATTGGTGTATAGTACTTGTACATTTTTAAGAGAAGAAAATGAAGCTGTTTTAGAAAATGCGTTAAGAAATGAAAATTTTAAATTAGAATTACTAGATTTTGATTTATTAAATGTTAATTTCATTAATGCGAAAAGTGATGATTTTGACTTGTCATTTGCCAAAAGAGTTTTACCAGATAATTATGCAGATGGGTTTTTTATAGCAAAAGTGAAAAAACATTAAAAATCAATAAAATTAAATGTGAAAAATATTTTTACTCATAAAACTTAAAGTGCTATTTTTAGATACTTAGAAGCTAAAATCACATCGTGAAACTCTTGTGAATAAAATATTGAAATTTTGAAAACTTAAATTAAAGAAGTGGTAAATAACTAAAATAAAATATATTAAAGATAAATAAGCACTAGGCTTATTTATCTCTTAAATTTAATTCGCTGATTAATTTAGAATAAGCTTGATAATCTTTTCTTTTTAGATAAGATAAAAGTCTTTTTCTTTGACCAACAAGCTTTAAAAGACCTAAACGAGAAGAAAAATCTTTTTTGTAGATTTTTAAATGTTCTGTTAAATCTGAAATTCTTGCACTTAAAAGTGCGATTTGAACTTCTGGAGAACCCGTATCTCCTTCTTTTCTAGCAAATTTTGCAACTATTTCTGCTTTTTTAGCCGAATCTAAAGCCATAATAGACCTCCTGAGCGGTATTAAAATAAAAAGTGCAATTATAACTAAAAAAACAAAAAAAATGCTGAAATTTAAAAAATAAGAAATTTAATATTTAACAACACATATTTTTGATATAATTAAAATTTTTATTTAAAGTTAAAAATAGATATTGTTTATTAATATTTCAGTGAAAGGAAAAAAGTGTTATTTACCAAAGCTAGCGAATATGCTTTATTGTCTTTAATTCATATAGCAAAATCCCAAGAACCGCAAGATGTAGATACTATGTCAAGTGTTTTAGATATACCAAAAAGTTTTTTGGCGAAAATTTTACAAGCACTTGCCAAAGACGCACTTTTGAAATCTTATAAGGGTGCTAAAGGTGGATTTATGCTTGTTAAAAAGCCAAGTGAATACACTTTAAAAGAAATTATTAATAGTGTAGAGAAAAAATCTATCAATGTATTTGAGTGCAGTAATGGAATTTGTCCTTCGCAAAAAGAAGAAAATTGTAAAATTATGCCTGTGTTGGTAAAGCTTCAAAATAAGATAGATGATTTTTTAGTTTCTATTACTCTAGAGGATATTATTCAAAATAATGGCTAAAAGGGATATTTTTAGCTTAGTATTGCCTTGGATTGCTCCACTTGTTGCACCTATTTTAAAGGCAAAGAGTCTAACTATAGTAGCTGTAATTATTGCAATTTTAGCTATTATTATAGTACCTTTACCAAGTATAGTTTTAGATTTTTTTCTTGCTTTAAGTATAGCAATTTCAGTTTTAATTATTTTAATTTCTTTATATATACCAAAACCTACAGATTTAACAACTTTTCCAACTATGATTTTAATTATTACGCTTTTTAGACTTTCACTTAACATAGCTACAACGCGTATGATTTTAAGCGAGGGTCATCAAGGTCCAGCTGCTGTTAGTGATATAGTGGCAAGTTTTGGTGAATTTGTTGTTGGTGGAAATTATGTTATAGGTATGGTTGTTTTTTGTATTTTAGTTTTAATCAATTTTATGGTTGTAACTAAAGGTAGTACAAGGGTTTCTGAAGTTCAAGCAAGATTTACCCTTGATGCAATGCCAGGTAAGCAAATGGCTATTGATGCGGATTTAAATGCAGGTTTGATTGATGAAAAAACTGCACGCGCAAGACGCCAAGAAATCATAGCTGAAGCAAATTTTTATGGAGCAATGGATGGTTCTTCTAAATTTATAAAAGGGGATGCTGTTGCTGGGATTATTATCACCATTGTAAATTTAATTGGTGGGTTTATGATAGGTTATTTTCAGCATGATATGGAGCTTGGAGAATGTGCTTCAACTTATACTATATTAACAATAGGCGATGGACTTGTTTCTCAAATTCCTGGACTTATAACTTCAACGGCAACTGCAATTATCATCACGCGTGCTAGTAAAGATGAGGATAATTTTGCTGAAGGTTCTATCAATCAGCTTTTAGGGGAATACAAAACTTTATTAATTGTAGGCTTTGTTTTATTTATATTTGCTTTAGTACCAGGCTTGCCACATTTTTCTTTGGGCTTTATGGCTTTGGTGTTTTTAGGACTTGGTTATATGATAAAGCAAGTGCAAGAAGGTAAAATTCAAATCAATGCAATTTCAGCTAAAAAGTCTCAAGAAACCCATGAAGAAGAACAAGCTAAACCTCAAAAACGCAGCGAAGAAGAAATCTTAAAAGAAGAAGAGAATAAAATCACAGATATTTTAAAATTAGAAATTTTAGAATTAGAATTAGGTTATGGACTTATCAAACTAGCAGAAAGTGAATTAACAGAGCGTATTAGATCAACAAGACGCAATATAGCTCAAAGTTTAGGTTTTTTAATGCCAAAAATTAGAATTAGAGATAATTTGCAATTAAAACCAAATGAATATACTTTTAAACTCAAAGGTGTAGGTATAGCTAGTGCTGAAATTTATCCTGATAAATATCTAGCTATGGATAGTGGTTTTATCACTGAACCTATCGAAGGTATAGCTACTAAAGAACCTGCTTTTAATTCTGATGCTTTGTGGATAGAATCATCTTTAAAAGACGAGGCAACGCTGAATGGTTATATTGTAATTGATCCAGCAAGTGTGATTTCAACCCATATGAGTGAGCTTATAAAAGCTAATGCTTCAGAGCTTTTAACTAAACAAGAAGTGCAAAATTTACTAGATAAAATCAAAAATGATTATCCTATCGTGGTAGATGATTGTTTAAGAGTTGCTAGTATAGGTTTGATTCAAAAAGTTTTAAAAGCTTTACTTAAAGAGCATATTCCTATTAAAGATATGCTTACAATTTTAGAATCAATTAGTGATATAGCTGAAGTAAGCAAGAGTTTGGATATGATTATTGAGCATGTAAGGGCTTCTTTAGCAAGAGCGATTACAAATTTATATGTGGATGAAAAAGGGCAAATTAGCTTTTATATTTTTGATGCAGCTGCAGCTGCAAAATTAATGGAGCATGTGCAGTTTAAAGATGGTTCGTATCATTTAATGATAAATGTAGCTCAAACTGGTGCTTTGGTAGAAGCTTTAAAAGCTGAACTTGCAAGTGTGGCAAATACAAGAATTAAACCTTTCTTGCTTTGTGTTGAGCCGCAACTTAGAAAATTTATCGCTGATATTTGTTCTAATTTTGGTATTAATATTACGGTCTTAAGTTTTGCTGAGATTGCAGAAAATACTAAATTTGAAACAGAAGGTATTATAAAAGTTGATAATTTATAAAGGAAAAATATGAAAATTTATCATCTTTCACATACGGATTTAGATGGTTATGCTTGTCAGTATGTGCTAGATTTTTATTTTAAGAATTGTTATTTTTATAATTCTAATTATGGTAAAGAGATTAATGAAAATTTTAATGTGATTTTTAAAAATATAGAAGAAGATTTAAAGCAAAATCCTAATGAAGAATTTGTGATTTTAATCACGGATTTAAATTTAACATTAAGTCAATGTGAAGATTTTCAAAAAGCCATAGAAGGCAAAAAAATCAAACTTTTACTTTTAGATCATCATCAAAGTGGCTTAGAATGTATGCAAAAATATCCTTGGTATTTTTTAGATGATAAAAGATGTGCTACTAAGATTGTTTATGATTTTTTTAGTAAATGTTATGGTGAAAATAAGGCTTTGTCAGAATTTGTAGATGTGGTAAATGCAGTAGATATTTGGTTGAGTGAAGATGAGAATTTTGAACTTGGAAAAGTACTACTTGGTATGGTTTCTGGAGCAAAAGAAATCAATAGAGTAATGTTTGCACAAGAAAATATCAAATATCTTTTTTATCTTTTTGATGTTTGTAGAAAATACATTCATCAAAAAAATGCTCATATTAATTTAGATGATGATTTACATGGCTTAAAAAAATCTTTTTTTAAAAAAGAAAATGATGATACTTTAAGCAATTTAATTTCTAAATTTATAGTAGAAAGACTAAGTGTAAATAAAGAAAAATTTAGTGTATTTTATAAAGGAAGTAAAGGTTTATTAACTTCAAATATAGGCAATACTTCCGTAATTGGAAATGATTTTTTAATGCAAAATCCTGATTTTGATTTTTTTGTTGATCTTAGTTCGAGAAAAACCTTAAGTTTTAGAGCAAATAATAAAATCGATGTGAGTTTGATGGCTAAAAGTTTGGTCAATGGGGGAGGGCATAAAAATGCTAGCGGAGGATTATTTGCTGCGTATAAAGATAGCTCTAATTATGATTTTATAAAAGCACAATTTGTAGATTTAATTAAAAGTAAAGAATTAAAGGAAAATAATGAAAACAAATCATGATTTTAAAGAAGAAATAGAAAATTTACAATATGAATTAAGTATAGTTTTAGAAGCAATGCTCTTGTTTGCTGGGGTAAAAAGAGTAAAATTAGAAAAAGCAATTGGAGTTTATATTGATTGTATTGATGAAGTTTGTCATAATACCCAAAAAGAAGGAGTTGATGAGATCTTAGAAGTAGTGGAGTACTTAAAAATTCATCATAAAGATTTATTTGAATGAAAAATTTATTATTGCTTTTTATAGGAATTTTTTCTTATGCAAATATCTATGAAGATTTAAGTGATTTTGCTTATAATAAACAAAACACGCTAAATTTAAGCTCTAGTCAAGCTTTATTTTTAGAATACAAACAAAACAAACAAGCTTGTGTAGATATAGTACTTGCTAAAGATAAGGCTTTTGTGGTTAAAATTTATCCATTGTGTGAAAATTTAAACGAAAAAAGTCTAAATGAATACTTAAATACGCAATTTATAAGTTTATACACTAAAGATTTATCAAAACTAAAAAAAGAAATTGCTGATATTAAAAATATTATGCGCGATTTTATGATTTATTATACCTTGCATCAATCTTTTGCAAATGAAATTAAGAGAATGAATAAAAATGATAAATTACAAGCGTATGAACTAGATGAGAAAAAAGGTGGAAAAATTCTCTACAAGGTCAATAATCAAGCTTGTGTAATTTTTGATTTATATTTAGATGAAAATTTGCAAGCTAGTATGCAAGTAAGTGGAATGGAAAATTTGGATAAAACTTGTATGGAGTTAATCTCATCCCCTGATTTTAAAGACTTATCTTTCACAAAAGAGGGTATGAGAAAATATAAATTAAAAAACTAGTCTAAAAAATCTTAAATAATATAACTTTAAAATTCTACTTAAAGCCATTTTTTTTCTTTCTATATTGGAAAACACATAAGCTTCAAGATCTTGCTTTTCTCTTAAAGTAAGATTTTTCATTATTATAAACCTTTTAAAAAATATTGCTAGACGCAATTATATTATCTTTTCTTTTAAAAAAACTGAAAAATAAGTTTTTATATATTATATATAAATGGCTAAATAAACTTTAGTTATATAGACTAAATAATTTTAAATATTTTTATTTAAAAATAACTTGACATTATTATACTAAAGTTGTATAATTATTTTGTCACTTAAAAACATTGAGTGCTAAAATAAAAAATTTAAGGTTTTATAGTGAAGTCTTATAGTAAAAAAGATTTAATTTTAAAAACTATCATTGAAACCTATCTAGAGGGTAATAACCCTGTGGGTTCTAATGAGTTAAATCATAAAGTTAGCATACCTGCTTCTACTATAAGAGTTTATTTTAAAAAATTAAGCGATGAGGGTGTATTAACGCAACTTCATATTAGCAGTGGTCGCATACCAACTTTTAGTGCTATGAAGGCTTATTGGTATGAGCAACTTTGCGAAGATGAGATTGTGATTAACGATCTTGCATTATTAGAGTTTTTGCTTGATAAGTTTGAAATTTATACCTTAGTTTATGGTGGCGATGAGCTTATTTTACAAGATATTACCAAGGTTAATGATAAATTTATCATACTTGATTTTGGACAAAATGAGTTGGTTTTAAGATTTAGCCAAGATAGTCTGGTTTTCTTACAAAGACTTATAGGACTTGATTTAAAAAGTATTGAAAATTTAGCTTTTAGAGTTGAGTTTAAAGAGTTATTGGAAAAAATAACTATGCTAAAAGAAGCTATGGTTTATTATAGATATAATGAGAGTAAAGCTTATCAAATTTATCAAAATGATGAATTTGCTAAGCTTTTATCTCCTCAAATTGGATTTTATTTTAACGATAAATTGCAATTTGATCCTTTATTTGAAGAGGGTTTTATGGGATTAAAGCTTAAGAGTACATTTTTAGGCAAAGAATCTAATGTGGTTTTTGCTGGTAGTGTGTATTCTGATTTTAAAACAATGTTAAATATTATAAAGGAGGCTGCGTGAGCGAAGAAAAGCAAAATGAGCAAATGCAAGAAGAAGTAGTGGAAAATTCAGAAAATCAAAACAATGAATTAGAAAAACTTCAAGCAGAGTATAATGAGTTAAAAGATACTTATTTAAGAGCAAATGCTGAATTTGAAAATATCAAAAAAAGAATGGAAAAAGAAAAAATTTCAGCAACAATTTATGCAAATGAAAGTTTTGCTAAAGATTTGCTTGATGTAGTTGATGCATTAGAGGCGGCTATTAATGTAGAAGCTAATGATGAATTAAGTTTGAAAATAAAAGAAGGGGTTCAAAACACTTTAGACTTGCTTTTGAAAAAACTTGAAAAACATATGGTTAAAGCAATAGAAGCAAATGGTGAGTTTGATCCAAATTTACATGAAGCGATGTTTCATGTTGAAAGCGCCGATCATGAAAGTAATCATATTGTCCAACTTTTACAAAAGGGCTATATGATGAATGATAGAGTAATTAGATCAGCAAAAGTTAGTGTTGCAAAATAAAATTTAATAAAAAGGATAAAAAATGGCAAAAGTTATAGGTATAGATTTAGGTACAACAAATTCTTGTGTGAGTGTATATGAAAGAGGCGAGAGTAAAGTTATCCCAAATAAAGAAGGTAAAAACACTACTCCTTCAGTAGTTGCTTTTACAGATAAGGGAGAAGTTTTAGTTGGAGATAGCGCTAAGCGTCAAGCTGTGACTAATCCTGAAAAAACTATTTATTCTATAAAAAGAATTATGGGTTTGATGATCAACGAAGAAGCAGCAAAAGAAGCTAAAAATCGCTTACCTTATCATATCACAGAGAGAAATGGGGCTTGTGCGATTGAAATAGCAGGTAAAATTTATACTCCACAAGAAATTTCAGCAAAAGTTTTAATGAAATTAAAAGAAGATGCAGAAGCTTTCTTGGGCGAGAAAGTAGAAGATGCGGTTATTACTGTTCCAGCGTATTTTAATGATGCACAAAGAAAAGCTACAAAAGAAGCAGGACAAATTGCAGGATTGAATGTATTAAGAATTATCAACGAACCAACTGCAGCAGCTTTGGCTTACGGACTTGATAAAAAAGAAAGTGAAAAAATTGTAGTTTATGATTTAGGCGGTGGTACATTTGATGTTACTGTGCTTGAAACAGGTGATAATGTTGTAGAAGTTTTAGCAACAGGCGGTAATGCATTTTTAGGCGGTGATGATTTTGATAATAAATTAATCGATTTTTTAGCAAATGAGTTTAAAGATGAAACAGGTATTGATCTTAAAAACGATGTAATGGCTTTACAAAGATTAAAAGAAGCAGCTGAAAATGCTAAAAAAGAATTGAGTTCAGCTAATGAAACTAATATTAATTTACCATTTATCACAGCTGATGCAAGTGGTCCAAAACACTTAACTAAAACTCTAACAAGAGCTAAATTTGAAAGTATGATTGATGGTTTAGTTGCTGAAACTATTAGTAAAATTAATGAAGTAGTAAAAGATGCAGGGCTTGATAAAAGTGAAGTAAAAGAAATCGTTATGGTGGGTGGTTCTACCCGTGTTCCACTAGTGCAAGAAGAAGTTAAAAAAGCCTTTGGAAAAGAGCTTAATAAATCAGTAAATCCTGATGAAGTTGTTGCAATTGGAGCGGCGATTCAAGGTGCGGTTATTAAAGGTGATGTTAAAGATGTATTATTGCTTGATGTTACTCCGCTTTCTTTAGGTATTGAAACTTTAGGTGGTGTGATGACTAAAATCATCGAAAAAGGTACAACTATACCAACTAAAAAAGAGCAAGTTTTCTCAACTGCTGAAGATAATCAAAGCGCAGTTACTATCAATGTTTTACAAGGTGAGAGAGAATTTAGCCGTGATAATAAATCTTTAGGAAATTTCAATCTTGAAGGAATTCCACCAGCACCTCGCGGTATGCCACAAATTGAAGTAACTTTTGATATTGATGCAAATGGTATTTTAACAGTTAGTGCAAAAGATAAAGCTACAGGTAAGGCTCAAGAGATTAAAATCACAGGTTCAAGCGGACTAAGTGAAGAAGAAATCAACAACATGGTAAAAGATGCAGAGCTTCACAAAGAAGAAGATAGAAAACGCAAGGAGGCAGTAGAAGCTAGAAATGCTGCTGATAGCTTAGTACATCAAGTAGAAAAATCTTTAAGTGAGCTTGGAGATAAAGTAAGCGATGATGATAAAGCAAATATTCAAAAAGCCTTAGATGAGTTAAAAGAGACATTGAAAAATGCTAATGCTTCTAAAGAAGAAATCGAAGGTAAAATGAAAGCTTTAAGTGAAGTTTCTCATAAATTAGCAGAAAATATGTATAAAAAAGAAGAACCAAACGCTCAAAAGAAAAAAGACGATGATGTAATCGATGCTGAAGTTGAGTAAAAACTAAACTAGAAGCCTTGTTGCTTCTAGTTTAATCAATATATTTTTTACAATCTTCCTTAAAATAATTTCTATCAAATCTTGCAAAATTATCATTATTTGGCACTTTATAACATTCAGTGAAATTTTTAGCCTTAAGAATTTTGATATAAAAACTAGGAATGGCTATGTTGTTTTTAATGCGTTTTGGCTTATCATCATAAAGTACTAAATTTAAGACTTCCAATTCTTTATTTTTCTTTGCTAAATATCTTTCTCTTTGTTCGATTTCATTCCAAATTTCTGCATTAATATCTTTTTTTTGCGGAGTGATATTGCTCATTAAAAAAGTGCTAAGTTGGGCTTGTGAGGTTGCATTCATGGATTGATTTGGCACGACATGCCCTCTTGTATAACCACTTCTTAGATAATCCTCCCAATAAGTTCTATACTTTTTAGGAATATTAGTATCATCTTTAAATTTTGGGCGTTTTTTGATGTGTCCTTGATTTAAAATTTTAGCTTCTAGTTTATAAGCAATTGCCTTAGTACCTTTATAATTATAATCATAACAATTAATATAATAATATTTATCCATCAATAAAGAGCAGTCTTTAAAATAAGCTTTAAAGCTAGGATGTAATTCATATTGAGTATAAGCAAAAGAGCTTAAAGCTAAGGCGCAAAGTGTTAAAACTTTTTTCATGCTAAAAGCTTTCTTACCGTTTCATTAAGTCTTTTACCATCAACGCTTGCACCAAAAGCTGTTTTAGCTTCTTTCATCAAAATACCTTGTTCTTTTAAAGAGCTAATTTGTAGTTTTTCTATAAGTTTTTTTAGCTCACTTTCTAATTCCTCATCGCTAAGTTGTTTTGGTAAATAAGCACTTAAAATAGCTACTTCTTGGAGTTCCTTTTGTGCTAAATCTTCTCTAGAACCTTTGCTAAAAGCAAGTGCGGCTTCATTTCGTTTTTTAATCTCACTCGCAATGATTTTATATATTCTTTCATCATTAAGTGTGATTCTCTCATCAACTTCTATTTGTTTAAAGCTAGCATTAAGCGTTCTTAAAGTGTTTCTTTTAAAATCATCTTTATTACGCATAGCTTCTTTGATATCTTCTAAAATTTGATCTTTTAAACTCATTTTTTCTCCTTTAAAATTTGATATTTTTAAAATGTGCTATACACACACCTTCTCTAACACCATCATCAATCACAATGAGCTTTTGCTTATTAAATAAAGCAAAAAGTATCATTGAGCCTGCTATGAGGTATTTTTTTCTATTTTCTCCAAGATAAATTTTAGCTTTTTCTTGTTCTAAATTCCAAATTTTTAATGCAAAATCAAAAAAATCTTTGCGTTTGAGTATTTTACCATTTACACTTTCTTCTAGGTAGTCTTTGTATTTTATGTTTTGTTTATAAGCACAAAGTGTGGTAGGTACTCCTGAATTTAGTATGAAAAAATTTCCTTTTAATTTTATATCTTTACTAAGATTAAAAGCTTTTAAGGCAAGTTGCTTTAAATGCGCAGGGTAGGGGCTTAGATGAATTTTTAATTTTTCATCTTTAATACGCACAAGATTTTGTGGATATTTTTTAAAAAATCTTACATAAACACTTGGTTTTATGGCTTTAAAATGCATTCTTTCATAAAAACTAATGATTCCAAAATCATAACTTTTGCTAAATTTATCATTTGAAATTTCACAAGAAGCACCGCCCAAATCACAATAACTTAAGTCTTTTCTAAAAAGTTTAAGAGCTTTAAGACGCTCTTGCATACCTAAAACGCTTAGTTTTGCTTCGGTTTTTGCATCGATTAATTTTATATCAAGTTTAAATTCTTTTTGAATTTTTTCAAAAATAAGCTTAGTATTTTTTGCTTTTCTAAAAGCAGCTGTGGCGACTGCTTTAGCTTGACTTAAGTTATAATTTTTTTCTTTTAAGATTTTCAAAGCGCTAAAAATTTTTTCTATAGCTTCATCACTAATGGTGTCATTTTGCATATTTTTAGCTGCTCCTATGATAAATTCTTCGCTTTTTAATTTATTAAAATTCTCATCCATCAAAACAGCTCTTAATGTATTTGAACCCATATCAATACCTAGCACTAGCTCTCCTTAAAAAATTTAAAGTATAATAGCAAAAAACTTATAAGGAAAACTTATGCTTTTAGGGGTTAATATCGATCATATAGCAGTTTTAAGAGAAGCTAGAAAAGTAAATGATCCTGATTTACTTGAAGCTGCTATTTTGAGTGCAAATTTAGCTGATCAAATCACTATCCATGTAAGAGAAGATCGTCGTCATGCTAATGAGTTTGATTTAGAAAATATCTTAAAATACTGCAAGTGTGTAGTGAATTTAGAATGCTCTATTGATATGATAGAATATGCTTTAAAATACAAACCCTCGCGCGTTACTTTAGTACCTGAAAAAAGACAAGAGCTTACAACAGAAGGTGGTTTAAATTTAGACAATGAAAAATTACAAGAAGCCATTAATGCTTTAAAACAAGAGCAAATCGAAGTTTCTTTATTTATTGATCCAAATTTAGAAGATATTAATAAATCATCTTCTTTAAATGCTGATTTTATAGAGCTTCATACAGGATTGTATGCTAATATTTATAATGCATTATATACCAATATCAATCAAACTTCTTATGCATTGCCTGAATTAATTTTAAGTAAAAATGAACTCAAAAAGCTTTTAGAAAATGAACTCCAAAGATTAAAACAAAGTGCGAGTTTGGCTAAGGGTTTAAATTTAAGAGTGGCAGCTGGTCATGGGCTTAATTATAAAAATGTAAAAAATATTGTGGATATTTTAGAAATAGAAGAGTTAAATATAGGTCAAAGTATAGTAGCAAGATCGGTTTTTGTAGGCTTAGAAAAAGCTATATTGCAAATGAAAGCTTTGATTAAAAGATGAAAAAAATTGCTATTAGTATAGGAGATTTAAATGGTATAGGTATGCAAATTTTATTATCTTGTCATGATGAGCTAGTAAAAATTTGTGAGCCATATTATTTTGTGCATTATGAATTATTTCAAAAAGCAAATAAACTTTTGAAAATAAATCCTAAATCTAAAATCAATTTAGTTGAAATTTCTAATGCTTTAAAACCACATTTTGCCTTTAAAGAAGAAAAAGAAAATTTTTTAATTTATGAGTTTTCATATCAAGCTAGTAAAATTATTGATTTTGATTTTGAGTTAAATCCTGCAAATTTAGACGCTAAAAGTGGGGTTTATTCTTTTTTAAGTTTTGAAGGAGCTAGTTATTGCACGCATTTGTTTTTAGATGCTTTAGTAACTTTACCGATTAATAAAAAGACTTGGCAAATGGGGGGAGTGAGCTATAAAGGTCATACTGAAGCACTAAGAGATTTTTTCAAACAAGATGCTATTATGATGTTAGGGTGTGATGAGCTTTTTGTGGCTTTATATACTGAGCATATGCCTTTAAGAGATGTTTTTAAAGAGATTAAGGCTTTTAAGCTTGCGAAATTTTTAATTAATTTTTATCAATGCACTTTATTTGAAAAAATTGGAGTTTTGGGTTTTAATCCTCATGCAAGTGATAATGGCGTAATAGGCGGAGAAGAAGAGCAGGAAATAAAAAAAGCTATAAGAATGGCAAATGTATTTTTAAAAGATCATGCATTAAATTTACAAAATTTAGAAAATGAATATTTTTTAAGTCAAAAAGAAAAAGAGTTTTCTTATAAGGAAAATATTTTTTTAAGTGAGCCTTTAGTGGCCGATAGTGCTTTTACTCCTTTTGCATTAAGTAAATGCAAGTATTTAGTCAGCATGTATCATGATTTAGCCTTAGCACCTTTAAAAGCTTTGTATTTTGATAAAAGTATTAATGCGAGTTTAAATTTACCCATAATTCGAACTAGTGTTGATCATGGAACAGCTTATGATAGGGCTTATAAAAATGAAAAAATAAACTTACAAAGTTATATGCAAGCAGTAAAATCTGCTTTACAATTTTTACAAATCAAAGAAAAAAATAAGTAAAAGTTACTAAAATATTCTTAAAATAATTTCTTAAGGAGAATGCTTGAGTAAAGACAATACCATTGCATTTTTTATTTTTATTGTAAGCGTTTTGTGTTTTTTTGTTTGGGGTTATAATTACATTCCTAATAATTCCATGATATTATTTATTCTTGCTAGTGTATTTGGAATTTTTATGGCCTTTAATGTTGGCGGTAATGATGTTGCAAATTCATTTGGCACTAGCGTGGGAGCTAAGACAGTTACTATTAAGCAAGCTTTAATTATTGCAGCAGTATTTGAATTAAGTGGGGCTGTGTTTGCAGGTGGGGAAGTAACTAATACTATAAGAAGTGGTATAGTGGTTTTACCAGATAGTGTTGATCCTATGGTATTTGTATGTGTTATGCTTTCAGCTTTGCTAAGTTCAGGTATTTGGTTATTTATAGCAACAAAAAAAGGACTTCCAGTTTCTACTACTCATAGCATTATAGGTGGTATTGTAGGTTCAAGTATAGCTATGGGGTTTGTATTTTTTGATCAAGACCAAGCTTTTTCTATGGTAAATTGGAATGGTATTTATAAAATAGCTATGAGTTGGGTTATTTCTCCTTTACTTGGTGGACTTGTGGCGTATTTAATTTATGCTTATATTTATAAAAAAATACTTCAACCTTCGGCTTTGATTAATATGCAAATAAAAGAAATTAAAAAAGAAAAAAAGGAGTTTAAAGAAAATTTTTTTATCAATTTAAAAAACAAAAGTCAAGAAGAGCAAATTAAAGAATTAAGCGCCATTGTTTTAGATGACGATGAAAAAAGAAGTGAATATAAGTTAAAAATTAAAGAATTAAAAGAAAAAGAAAAAAATATAGATGTTTTTTCTAAAATGAAATTCCATGTTCCTTTGGTTGCAGGGATAGCTGCTTTAATAATAGCGTCAATGTTTTTATTTAAAGGTTTAAATAAAGTTTCTACTTTAGATATGGTGCAGAATTTATGGATAGTTTCTATTATTTCTATTTTTGCTTATATAGTTACTTTGGCTGTTGTAAGATTGATGAAAAAAACTGAAGTAAATAAAACTATAGAAAAGATTTTTTCGTGGTTTCAAATTTTTACTGCTTCTAGTTTTGCTTTTTCGCATGGAGCTAATGATATAGCTAATGCTCTTGGGCCATTTGCTGCGATTTTAGATGTGCTTAAAAACAACACCATTAATCCAAGTTCGCCAGTGCCATTTGCTGTAATGCTTATGTTTGGTATAGCTTTGGTTATTGGACTTTGGTTTTTAGGTAAAGAAGTTATTCAAACTGTTGGTTCAAAACTAGCAGAAATTAAGCCAACAACAGGCTTTAGTGCTGAACTTGGTGCAAGTATTGTTATACTTTTAGCAACTCAACTTGGAATTCCAGTTAGCTCAACCCATATTTTAATCGGCGCTATTTTGGGTATAGGGGTGTTTAATAAAGATGCTAAATGGGGTATGATGAAACCTATTGGTTTAGCTTGGGTTATTACTTTACCAGTTGCTGGAATTCTTTCAAGTATTATTTTTGTAATTTTTGTAAATATAATCTTATGAGTTTAAACTCATAAGATATTTTTTAGCTTCATTTAAATTAGAGCTATTTATAAAATAATCAATTTTTGCAGGTTTTTTATATACTTTATCATAATATTCAAAAAGCATTTTTACACAAAGTTCTAAATTATTTTCTTCATAATTTTTACAAAGTCTTAATTTAAAATCCTTGCTGATATAAGGTGATATTTTTTCAACGCATTGATAAAATACTTTTTTATCCATTGGAGTATAGTTTTTTAAAACTCTTTGAATGCGTAAATTTATATCACACTCGCACCAAATTTTCTTAGCTTTTTGCATACTATTGTATAAATTTAGTGGGATAGTTAAATTTCCAATTTGTCTGCTTTCAGCTTCTATAAAACAAGTTTTGTGAGTATAATCTTTTAAAAAATAAAACAACTTATCTTCAAAGGCTTTTTGGCTTGGTTGTTCTCCATAAATTTTACCAAAACTTGATCCTTGGTGGTTAGCTAGTTTTTCTAAATTTAAAGCATTATTTAAAGTTTCGATTAAATCACTTTTACCACTTGCTGTATTACCACAAAGACATAAAAACTCAATATTTAAATCTTTCCTAAAAAACTCACTCACATAACTTCTATAGGCCTTGTATCCACCTTCTAATCTTACAACTCTATAACCAAGTTCAGCTAAGATTAAAGCAATAGCTTTTGATCTTTTACCACCTCTTGCACAATAAATTCCCACCAAAGAACCTATTTTATAATTTTGATAAAGTTTATTAATATGTTCACTCATATTTTTACAAATATAACTTGCACCTTTTGCTTTAGCTAAGCCTTTATTTTTCTTATAAAGTGTGCCTATTTCTTCAAATTCATTATCATTTAGTGCGTAGTAATTTTGCGCAGATTTTATATGAGCAAGTTTGTATTCTTTGGGACTTCTTACATCAATTAAAAGATCAAAATTAAATTTTAAAAAATTTTCAAAATCAACTTCTTTATACATAATCTTTAAAAGCTTTGCATAAAGTGGTATAAACTTTTTCCAAATCACTCCCACAAACTCTAGTTTGTCCTATGGTAGTGATAAAATTTGTATCCCCTTGCCATCTTGGGATTAAATGATAATGACAATGCGGCGCTATGCCAGCTCCTGCTGCACTGCCTAAATTCATACCTATATTAACACCCTTAGCATGAAAGTTTTCTTTTAAAATTTTAACTCCAATACGCACAAAATGGCTAATTTCTAGCCATGTATCATTATTTAAATCTTCTATATTTTCTAAATGATCATAAGGGATAATCATGAAATGACCCGGACTATAAGGGTATTTATTCATAATGCCAAAACATTCTTTAGCTCTAAAAATTACCCCAAGTTTTTCATCTTCATTGAGTTCATACTTACAATGACAAAAAGGGCAAAAATTTTTATCTTTATTATTAAAATAAACATCCCTCCAAGGTGCGTATAAATACTCCATCAACTCTCCTTTATGCAAGCATGCAGATTTTTGATATTTTTACTTATAAGAGCTTTATTTTTTGGTATCAAAGGTAATAGCTTTTCATCTTCTAATAAAAAAATTCTAGCTCCTGCTAAAATAGCATTATTAAGATCGCTTTTGCTTTCAATATAAAAAATGGCCTCTAAGCCAAGATGTATTGCAAAATTATAAAGTTTTTTTAGTTGCATAGTTTTTAGCATTTTAGGAAATACAATAAACGCATCAGCTCCATATACCAAGCTTTCTAAAATTTGATATTCATCAAAAATAAAGTCAAATTGCACAATGGGTTTTTCATGATAGCGTCTAAAAAGACTTAAATTTTGTATGTCTTGATTAAGCAAAGGACTTGTTGGTAAAACGATAGCATCAAAATTTTCATGATTAAAATTTAAATCTTTGGAGTATAAAAAATGCGAAAGTTTTCTTTCAAGCAAAAGTGTGTAAATATCTTTAGGATAAAAAGCATTAGAAGCTAGGCTTCTGCCTAGCATATCATAAGGAAAAATTTCTTTTTTATTTTCTAGAATTTTTTGTGTTTTTGAAAAATGATCTTTTAAATCTATTGTTTTAAACATTTTTCAATGGCCTTTAAGTGATCTTTGCTTTCTTGGGAATTTGCAAATTCTTTATCGTGGAATGTTTTTTGTAAAATTTCATAAGCTTTTTTGCAATTTTTAAGTTTATAATAGCCCCAAGCTAAAGAGTCTAGGTAGTAAAGATTTTGTGGTTCTTGTTCAAGTGCCCAGCCTACTAATTCTATGCCTTTTGCAATATCAATATCATATTCGATTAAGGCATAGCCATAGTAGTTTTGATATAAAGCATCGCTACGCACATCTACACTTTGTTCAAATTTTTTCATAATAGAAGCTAGAATTTTTGGATCCGTGATTTTTTTACTTTTAGAATCCATATAAATTTCAAATTCTAAAACCCCTGCCATAGAAAGGTATTTTTTATCTTTGCTAAGTTCATAATGTTTTAAAGCTATTTCGTAAGCTTTTTTATAATTTTTTGTTTGTGTATATAAGAAAATTTTAGTATCAGGATCTATGTTGTATTGTTGGACTAAATTTAGAGCTTGTTTATAATTTTTTTCTTGCACTAGTAATTCTATCATAGCATATATATATTTAATATCATTGTTGAGTTTATATAGTTTTTCAAGGGTTTGAATACTTGCCTTATTGTTTTTTTGCTCTTGATAAATTTTTAAAAGTAGGGTGCATGTTTTAAGAGTACATTGTGAATTTTTTACAAATTCTTCTAAAGCTTTTTTAGCTTGATCAATATTTTTATTTTTAATATTAATTTCAACTATTTTAAGTAATAAATTTTCATGTTCAAAAAGCTTATAAGCAAGATTGTATTGCTCTAAAGCTTTGGTGTATAAAGCTTTTTTAGCAAAAATATCACCTAGTATTTCATAGTTTCTATAATCTTGCTCTTCTTTAATGAGTTTATAAAGTATAGTTTCGGCTTGTTTATAATCTCCTATTTCAAAAAAATGCAAAGCATTTAATCTTGCAATAGCTGTATGATTTAAAAATTCTTTAGAGGCTTTTAAAAGTTCATCTTTTTGTTTTAAGTTAGCACCCAAAGCTAAAAGCAATGCTTTTTGCAAATAGATACTTTCATTATTTTCATGAAATAAATTTGTATAAATATCACATGCTTTTTGAAACTGTCCATGTTCTTCATAAATGAGTGCTTGTAAGATTTTATCTTCGCTTTTAGCCAAAGCAAGGTTTGTTAGGATAAAAACGATAATTAGTGAAAGCAAACCCCTATACATTCTTCTTTCAACTCCTCTTTGTGTGTTTTAAAATACTCCCAAAATGGAAAAGTTTTACATTGTTTTGGTCTATGCTTGTAAATTAAACATTTTTTATACATTGTATCAAAAAAAATACAACGATAGCCATTTTCATGCTTTACTTCTTTAAAACTATATTTAAATCCAACTTTGATAAGGTATTGTTCTTTAAAGGCTTCAAAGTTTAAATTTAAAAAAGCAGCAATAGCTTCTAGCTCTTCTTTGCTAGCATAGATATATCCACTTTCTCCAGTGCAGCATTTTCCACCGCATATTTTACAAGCATTTTCATCAAAAGAATAATCAAAGTTTTTTTCACATATCATAGCTTATAGTTCCTGTATTTTCATAAATTTCGCTAATTTTTGGATTTAAAACATTATTTTCATACATAAAAAGCGTAGGCATTATCACACAAGGGCTTTTATTATTTTTTTTAATATGCATTAAAACAAGCCTTGCATTAGTTTGTGTATTGGTGTGAATACATTGAAGAGAAACTAGTTTTAATTTAAATTGTTTTAAATAAGCACAAATTTCATCTAAAAAACTTGCCTCATAGCACATAAAAAAACTACCATTTGGCTTGATTAAAGTATTTATTTTAGCAAACATCTTCTCAAGCGGCATAAATTCTTGATATCTTGATATACATAAATGCAAATCTTGGCTTTTTTGTGTATTTTTTTTATAAAATGGAGGATTAGAGATTAAAAAATCAAATTTTATATCACTTTTATAGTTTAAAAAGTCTTCGCAAATGCTTTGAATTTCAAGTTTATTTTCTTTGGCATTTTTATAACTTAGTTTGATATTTTGCTCTTGAATATCTAGTAGATAAACTTTTGAATTTGGAAATTTTTGCTTTACTAAAAGTCCTAAAATTCCACATCCACATCCTATATCAAGGATATTTCCTTTTAAGTTATTTTTAGATAAAAAGTCAAAAAGTAAAAGGCTATCATTATTATAACGATAGCCTTTTGAATATTGAAAGAGTTTTAGCATTTATAAAGATGATCGCAGATTTTAAATGAATCATTTAAACCCACTACAATAGAAGCTCCGTTTTTACTCGCTATATCGCCTGCTACAAATAATCCTTTTACATTACTTTCTTTGTTTTCATCAAAGCTTGGCACACCTTTTTCATCAACTTCTATAGAGCATTTTTGTAAGAAATCAAGTGGAGTTGAACCACCAATAGCATAAATAATGCGATCATAAATTTCACTTGTATTGTTAGTGAAATTTACTTTAGCTTTGCCATTTTCATCTTCAATACCAGTTATATCTATGCCGAGTTTTGCTTTTACACTGCCTTGCTCAAAAGCTTTTTGAATATCTTCAAGATTAATATCGTTTAATCTTGAGAAAGTTTCTCTTCTATAGCAAAGTGTAACATCGTTATTTTTAGCTAAATCTATAGCGTATTCTGCTGCTGAATTTCCACCGCCTACAACTAAGATTTTTTCATCTTGGCTTGTTGAATTTGCATTAAAATTGATGATTTTTGTTAAAGTTATAGGTAAAGTATAGCTTGGTTTATTTGGCTTACCCATTCTACCTATGGCAATAACTGCATTTTTACAAATATAATTTTCATTTGCAGTACTAACGATGAAATTTTCTCCATCTTTTTTAACACTTTCAACTTCACTAGAAAGCTTTACTTCAAGATTATGCTCTTTGATAGCATTTTGGAAAGTTTCTATCGTACTTTCTCTAGTTCCATCTTCAAAATTTATATACCCGTGATTTGTGCTATCACAACCTTTATAAGCTTTGTCTACTCTTTTACCTTCTTTGTAAAATTTTACTAAGGTTTGACAAATCGCATCAGCTTTTTCTAAAACAATAACTTCTTTATTTTTTATTTTAGCTTCTACTCCTGCTGCAATACCTGCAGGGCCAGCACCAATAACTACCATATCAAAAATTTTCATTATTTCCCTTTTTTAATTTTTAGTTTATGTAAATGTATCAAAAAAACAATAATAAAAAATAAAAAACAGAAATTATTTTTATTTTGTAAATAAATTTTTTATGCTTATAAATTATTAAATTAATAAAATTTTATAATAAAGTAGATTAAAATGTGTAAAAAATATATTATTATAATATTTTTTGCATAAAATCACTTATATAAAAGCAAAAAAACATAAAAATTATATATAGTATGCAAAAGGAGTTTTTGATGGGACAAAATACAGGACAAAGTTTAAAAAATAATTTTTTAACATTATTGTTATTATCCTTTTGCGGATCTATTATTTATGGTTTGCCTTATTTTAGAAAGTATTATTATGATGATTATATGAGTCTTTATCATTTAAATAATTTTGAAATGGGGCTTTTAGGTAGTGCTTATGGATTGCTTGGTTTGTTTTCTTATGCTTTAGGAGGTTATTTAGCAGATCGTTTTGCACCAAAAAAATTATTGATTTTTTCTTTAATTGCTACAGGACTTGGTGGTTTATTGCATTTATATTTTACTTCTTTAAATGCACTTTTGATTATTTATGGAATTTGGGGGATTACCTCATTATTAACTTTTTGGCCTTCTTTGATGAAAATAGTAAGGAGTTTAGCAAATTCTAAAGAACAAGCAAGGGCTTATGGAATTTTTGAAGGCGGTAGAGGAGTTGTTGGTGCTGCACATTTGGCTATAGCTACGAGTATTTTTGGATATTTTCAAACAAAAGCCTTAGCCGCACAAGGTATAGAAATGGTTATTGTGTTTTATTCTATAGCTCCTATCGCAAGTGCTATTTTATTGTTTTTTCTTTTGAAAGATGATATTAATGAGCAAAGTGAGAAGATTAAAATCAAAGACTTGGTTTTTCTTTTGAAAAATTCTGCTCTTTGGCTTGTGGTTGCTATTACTTTTTGTACATATTTTTTTAACATGAGTTTTTATTATTTTACTCCTTATGCAAGCAATGTTATAGGAACTTCTGCTGTTTTTGCAGCTATTTTAACGGTATTGGCTCAATATATTCGTCCGGTTTCTTCTGTAGCGGGTGGATTTATAGCAGATGGATATGGAAAAGCTAAAATAATGATGATAGGCTTTATTTTAATGGGAATTGGTGTTATTTTTTTAATGCTTAGTTCAAAATTAAATGGATTTTTACAAATGAGTGTTTTAACTTCTGCTTGTGTCATAATTTATATAGCTATGTATTCTAATTTTGGAATTTATTATTCTTTACTTAGTGAGGGAAAAATTCCTATACATTTAGCGGGTATGGCTATAGGTATTGTATCTACTTTTGGGTATTTGCCTGAAGTTTTTGCACCATTACTTGCTGGAGATTTATTAGATAGATACCCAGGTGTAAAAGGTTTTCATATATATTTTACCATCATGATAGTTATGGCTATTTTGGGCGTAATGTTTTGTTTGATTTGGATTAAAAAATACAATAAAAAGGAGATGAAATGAAGGAAATTGTTTTTAACTTTAAAAACAAGGTTAGAGTAATAGAAAATGAATGGATAGTTTTAAAAGATGGCACTAAGCTTTCATCACGAATTTGGCTTCCTCAAGTAAAAGAAAAAGTTCCTGCTATATTAGAATACATTCCTTATAGAAAAAATGATGGAACAAGGGGCAGAGATGAGCCTATGCACGGATATTTTAGTAGTAATGGCTATGCGGTTGTTAGGGTTGATATTAGAGGAAGTGGGGAATCTGATGGTTTATTAGAAGATGAATATTTAAAACAAGAACAAGATGATGCTTTAGAAGTCATTGAGTGGATTGCAAAGCAAGAATGGTGCGATGGGAATATTGGTATGATGGGTAAATCTTGGGGTGGCTTTAATTCTTTACAAGTTGCAGCAAGAAGACCTAAAAATTTAAAAGCAATTGTAGTAGTAGGTTTTACCGATGATAGGTTTAATGAGGATATTCATTATAAAGGCGGATGTTTGCTTAATGATAATTTTTGGTGGGGTAATATCATGCTTGCATATCAATCACGCTTTGTTGATCCAAAAATTGATCCAAATGGTAGAAAAAAATGGTTCAATAGGCTTGAGAACATGCCTTTATGGCCCACATTATGGCTTGAGCATACTTTAAAAGATGATTATTGGAAGCATGGATCTGTTGGGGAAAATTATGATGATATACAAGTCCCTGTTTTTGCATTAGATGGATGGGCTGATTCTTATACTAATCCTGTTTTTACTCTAATGAATGGTTTGAAAGTTCCAAAAAAAGCTATCGTTGGTCCTTGGGCTCATGTTTATCCTCATGATGGCTTACCTTTGCCTGCAATGGGTTTTTTACAAGAAGCACTTAAATGGTGGGATAAATGGCTTAAAAATGAAGAAAACGATGCACTTGAAGCTCCTATGATACAAGCATATATTGAAAATAGCTCTAAGCCAAATTCAAAAACAGAGAAAGTAGAAGGTCGTTTTGTTGCTTTAAATGATTTTGAAAATGATATTAGCTATAAAAAATATTATTTAAATCCGTATAAATTAACATGTAAAAAATCAAGTGAATTTATCAAAATTAATACCCCGCTAAATCATGGGCTTTTATCAGGAGAGTGGATGGGAGCTGGTGTTTTAGGAGAAAGTCCTAGCGATCAAAGGTTAGATGATGGGATGGCAGTTGTTTTTGAAAGTGATTTTTTAGAACAAGATTTAGATGTCTTAGGCTTTCCTATGTTAAATGTAAAAATTGCAAGCGATCAAGAAAAAGCTATGCTTTTTGCTCAACTTAGTGAAGTTAGAGCTGATGGTTTTGTAAAAAGAGTAAGTTATGGAGTAATCAATCTTGCATTAAGTGATAATAAAGAGCAATTTATACCTTTAAAAAAAGATGAATTTATCCAAAAGCAAATCAAACTTGATGCTTGTGGATATAGATTTGCCAAGGGTTCTAAGATAAGATTATCATTAGCGAATTCTTTTTGGCCTATGTTTTGGCCTATGCCAAAAATTTCAACCTTGACTTTAGATTTAAATGAGTGTGAATTTAATTTGCCATGTTTTAGTGGTCAAGATAGCGATAAAATCAATATGCAAGCACAAAGTGCTCCTTTAACTCCAATAACACTTTTAGAAGAAGGTAGGGTAGATAGAAGCATTTCTTATGATATTTTAAACGATACTTGGACTTGTATTACAGATGGTGTTGGCGGGGTTTTTGGAGAAGGTGTTTATAGATTTGATGAGGTTGATGTTTTAGTAAAGCATAATTTAAAAAGAGAATTAAAACTTCAAAATGAAAACCCATTAAGTGCAGAATATACCATTACTCAAACAATGCAAATAGGACGCGAGGGTTGTATGATGGAGGCGGATATAATCTTAACACAAACTAGCGATTTGGAGTATTTTTATATTAAGGGAAAATTAGTAGTTAAGGAAAATAATAAGCTTGTTTTTGATAAAAAATATGATTGTAAAACTAAAAGAAATAGTTTATAAAATTTCCCAAAGTAAAATTTACTTTGGGAATTAATTTTCTTGCAAGATTTTAGCTAAATCTTTAGCACCTTTTAGATCCACTTTGCCAGAGCCTAAAAGTGGGATTTGTTCTACCTTAAAATATCTACTTGGTTTAAAAATAGCAGGCATAGTAGAGTTTTTAATTGCTTCACAAATTCCTTCAAAATCTTGCTCTTGGCATTCTACTAATAAGCATACCATTTCACCTTTTTTATCATCATCTAGTGCAACTGCGCAAAATTTTACTATATCTGTATTGATAAATTTAGCAATTTCTTCTTCTAAAGCTCCTAAAGATATCATCTCACCACCAATTTTTGCAAAACGAGAATAACGATCTACTATATATAAAAAGCCATCCTCATCTACATGGCCTTTATCACCGGTATTATACCAGCGTATGCCATCGATTTCTTTGATAACTTCATCGGTTTTTTCTTTATTGTTTAAATAACCCACCATAACCTGATGGCCACCAATGAGTATTAATCCATCTTCTCCATGATTTAAACTTTCATAAGTAGATGGATCTACTATGCGTATAGCACTTCCTGGTAAAGGCATACCTACACTACCTTCTTTATTTGCACGGTGTAAAATCCAATAGTCAGGATCAAATTTATTCGGTAAATTCACACTTGCAACCGGAGTGGTTTCAGTGGCTCCATAACCTTCAAAAATAGGTTTTTTAAATTTCATTTCAAAGGCAGTTCTTACTTCGCTTTTGAGTTTTTCAGCACCTGAAACAATAATCCTTAAGCTTTCAAACATAATCGCATCAAGTTTTTTATTTCTTGCATAAATACCTAAAAAAGTTGAAGTAGCACACATAATGCTAACATTGTTTTTTACTATAGCTTTTGCTACACCTAGTGCATCTGTTGGATCAGCATGTGTTATGCTTTTAATCCCTTCTAATAAAGGCATAAAAGTAGTTACAGTTAATCCAAAAGCATGAAAAGGTGGCAAAGAAGATAAGATAACATCTTCATTTTTTGCACATAATACATCTGAAATTTGGGCTATATTGCTTAAAATATTGCGATTATTTAGCATTACTCCTTTAGGTGTTCCCTCGCTACCACTACTAAATAATATAGCAGCTATGGCAAGGTTTTGTTTATTAGATGCAAATAATGCTTTTATTAAACAAGTAGGTAAGATACTTACTAAAGCAAGCATAGAAAAGATTTTGAGTTTTTGTCTTTTAAAGTTTGCGATAATATCTTCCATAAAAATAATTCTAACATGCTCTTCAAATTCTAGTTTTATGCCTTTATTTTCTAATTTTTCCATAAATTTTCTAGAAGTATAAATTTGTTGAATTTGAGAACTTTGAATGGCTTGATTTATTGCTTTTACACCTGCTGTGAAATTTAAATTTACCACGATTTTATTTGCAAGTAATACAGCTAGATTGCAAAGAGAGCTAGCCATGGAAGCAGGGAGCAAAATTCCTACACATTCTTCTTTTGGAGCATAGCTTCCTTGGGTAGGTTGTATATTTAACTCATGTGATCTATTTTTTATAAAAGAGCTAAAAACTAAACTTAAAGCAAGCATTTTTCTATAGGTAATACCACCTATTAAAGGATCAACAATAGCTATTTGACTTAAATTTCTTTTAGCGCTATCTATCCAAGCTCTGGCTATAGTATGCATACTTTCACATTGAGATTTCCAAGCAATAAATGAAAGTTCAAAAACCTTTGCTTTAACCACTTCTTTTTTAGTGTGTATTGGCAAGCTTTTTCCAAAAGCAATAGCGATTTTTCTTTTGCTTATTTTGCGGTTTCTTGCTGAAAATTCTTCATCACTTCTTGAAAAAGCACTTCCCCAAAGTCCTCTAATATAAAAAGGTAAAATCACTCCATCTTGTTCTTCTAATTTTGAGCAAACTAACTCAAATCCACCTTTAAATTCATTAAGCTGTCCATGGCGTGAAAGCACTCCTTCTGGGAAAAGGCAAATTAAATTTCCATTTTTAATATGCATAGCAATAAGCTCTAAGCTTGATTTGCTAGAAGCACTTGAAACAGGAATAACTCCAAATTTATCAAGAAAAATTCTAATATACCACTTAGAATAAATGCTTTTTTCCATAACAAAATAAATTTTTCTTGGTATAGCCATTTGCACAATAGCCCAATCTATAAAAGATATATGATTACCAAGCAATAACGCTCCACCTTTTTCAGGAATATTCTCAAAACCTTCTACCAATAAACGGTAGCGTTGAAAAAACGCTATACTCATTAATAAACGCACTAAAGAAAAAGGCAATTTACTTAGCACATAAATGCTTCCAAAAAATGCCACAGCGATGATAAAATAAAACAAATTTATCACTTCAATTTTAACATAAGCAGCAAAAGTAGCTAGTGCTAAAAAGCCTAACATAAAAATATTTTGTATGAAATTATTTCCTGCTAAGACTTTTCCTAGTTCATTTTCTTTTGCATGAAATTGTATGAGAGAATTTAAAGGTATGATAAAAAATGCTCCGCTTAAACCAAAAATAAAAAACACTACACTATAACTTAATAAGTTTTCTAAAAATGGCATTAAAATGCTCATTAGAAAAATCCCTAAAGCACCTAGTGGTATAAGACCTAATTCGATGTAATTTTTAGAAAACTTACCACTAATAAGCGATCCTATAATCACTCCTATACCAGAAAAAGCTAAAGAGCATTGTACATAAAAGGTATTTTCTATGAAAAGATCATTTTTTGCATATACAGGAAAACTCACTAAATAAAGTTGTGATATGGCCCAAAAAAGTGAAATTCCTATAATACAAAGCCAAATAATTTTATGAGAAAATATTGTTTTTAAATTAGAGGTTAAAAGCTTTCCTTGTAAATATTGTTTTTTATCAAAACTTAAATTTTTATCTTCTTCTTTTAAGCTAGGAAGTTTATAAGCTAAAAAAAGTTCTAATAAAGCAAAAGCTATTAATACAAAACCCAAAGGTGCAATTTGTGTTAAAATATCCGAAGGAGTGTTAAAATTTGACTCAAAAAGCATTTCAAAGCTTAGAGAAAATACTGCCATACCGGCTAAAATAGCCACAATACTTACTGCATTGACAGCTCCATTTCCCATAGCTAAAAGCTCTTTTCCTACTAATTCTTTTATAAAGCCATATTTTGCAGGAGAGTATAAGGCAGATTGCACTCCCATGATAAAAGTCATTGTAAATGCAAGCCAAAATGCTCCAAGATAATAACATAAACAAATAATACAAGTTAATATTACTGAAAATAATGCAGATATTTTCATGATTTTATTTTTAGGAAATTTATCCGCTAAAAATCCAGATGGTGAAAGCATAAGAATAAAAGGCAAAAGCATTAAAGCATTGACAATAGCAGTTAGAAAAAGTTGGGTGCTATCTTCATAAAATTTATAAATGGTATTTTGTATGATGATTTTGTGTCCTAAATCCACAAAAGCATTAATAAAAGCTACTGCTAAAAATGGCAATACGCCAAAAATCTTTAAAAAATTTCCTTGCATTTAAAACTCCATTTTATTTTAAAAATATTATTTTATTATATAAAATTTAAATGGAGTTTTGATATTTGATTAATCTTTAAATTCTACCACTTCATTAAATGCAAAACGAGCTTTTTCTGTACCAGAATTTTTTTGGGCATGTCCTAGAGCAATGAGCATAGATACTCTTTGTTTAGCGGTGTCTAAATTTAAATATTGATTGATTTTATCTTTATCAAAACCACCGATAATACACGAACCCAAATTTAAACTATAAGCAGCATTGATAATATTTGCAATAGCAAGATGATTTTGCTCTTTTGCATAAATAAAACTTTGTTCTAAATCCATTGCGTCTAAAAATGGCTTATAGGTTTGCAAGCGTTTATTTAACTCTTCTTGGCTTAAACCACGCTTTTTTAGTTTTTCTTCAAAATAATCTTTAAAATCAGCTCTTGAGATCACAACAATAATAGCAGCACAATTTGCTACATGATTTTGATTGTTAGCTATTTTGGCAATTTCTTTTTTATGTTCATCTTTTTGAAAAACTAAGAATTTCCAAGGTTCAAGTCCTAAAGAACTAGGAGATAATCTAGCACATTCTAAGATATATTCTAAGTTCTCTCTAGAAATTTTTTCTTGAGTATATGCTCTAATAGAAGAGCGATTTTGCATTAAATTTAAATAATCTTGCATATAATTTCCTTATTTTTAGTTTAATTTATCTTATATCTTATAAGCTTTAAAATTGTTAAAATTATATTTTATTGCTACAATTTTATTTTTACTTCACACAAATGTTTTATTATGCGGTTTTTAAAGGATTAAAATGAAAAAAATAATTTATTTAAGCATATTTTTGATTATACTTATTATAGGGATGTATTTTTTCTTTTTTGCAAATAAGGAAGAATATAATTATCTAACTTATGAGGTTAAAAAACAAGACATTACTCAAAGCATAGAAGCAATAGGTGAAGTTTATGCAAAAACCCAAGTTGATGTTGGTGCACAAGTTAGTGGGCAAATTACTAAACTATATGTAAAATTGGGCGATCGTGTTAATGAGGGTGATTTAATCGCGCAAATTGATAAAGATAAACAACAAAATGATTTAGATATTACCAAAGCTAGACTTGAAAGCACAAAGGCAAATTTAGAAAGTAAAAAAATTGCTCTTGATATAGCTACTAAACAATACCAAAGAGAGCAAAAGCTTTATGCTAAAAAGGCTACCTCTTTAGAAAATCTTGAAAATCTTAAAAATACTTTTTATGCCTTAAGAGCAAATGTGGCTGATTTAAAAGCTCAAACTACTCAACTTGAAATTTCTTTAAAAAATGCTCAAAAAGATTTAGCTTATACTACTATAACTGCACCTAGTAAGGGTGAGATTATCAATGTAGCAGTTGAAGAGGGGCAAACTGTAAATGCAAACCAAAATACACCAAGTATAGTGCGCTTGGCTGATTTAAGTGAAATGGAAATTCGTATGCAAATAGCTGAAGCTGATATTAATAAAATCAGTGTTGAAAAAAAGGTAAAATTTAGCATTTTAAATGAGCCTGATAAAAAATATGAAGCAACTATTTCAAGTATAGATCCAGCAAATACTACCATAAGTGATGCAACAAGCAATACAAATTTAAACTCAAACTCAAGTACTAGCACTAGCGCTGTGTATTATTATGCAAGGGTTTTTGTAAAAAATGATAATAATTTTTTACGCATAGGTATGAGTACAGAAAATGAAATTGCTATTAAAACAGAAAATAATACTTTAGTTATACCAACTTTAGCTATAAAAAGCGATACAAGTGGTTATTATGTAGAAATTTTAAAAGCCAATAATATAAGTGTAAAAACACCTGTTAAATTAGGCATCAAAGATAGTTTAAATACTCAAATTTTAGATGGTATTAATGAGGGCGATTTAGTTATCATAGGTAAAAATAAAAAATGATACGCTTAGAAAATATACAAAAAAAGATTAATAATACAACTATTTTAGAAAATATTAATCTTTATATTCAAAAGGGAGAATTTGTAGCCATTATAGGACAATCAGGAAGTGGTAAAACCTCTCTTTTAAATATTATAGGCACACTTGATGAGCCAAGTAGTGGAAAATACTTTTTAGATCAATATGAAGTTACAAATTTAAGCAAAGATGAAAAAGCAAGAATTAGACGCGAAAAAATTGGTTTTATTTTCCAAAGATATAATTTGCTTAGTCTTTTAAATGCTAAAGATAATGTAGCCTTACCTGCTGTTTATGCAGGAAAAAACAAACAAGAAAGATCGCAAAAGGCTAAAGAATTACTTTCTTTTTTAGAGCTTGATCATAAAGAATTATCAAAGCCAAATGAACTAAGTGGTGGGCAACAGCAAAGAGTTTCTATAGCAAGAGCTTTGATGAATGGTGGTGAGCTTATTTTAGCAGATGAGCCAACGGGTGCGCTTGATTCTAAAAGCGGTAAGATAGTTTTAGAAATTTTAAATAAACTAAATGAGCAAGGACACACCGTAGTTTTAGTCACTCATGATAGGGAAATAGCTGCTAGAGCAAAAAGAGTTATAGAAATTAAAGATGGTAAGATTATAAGCGATAATGGTGTAAAAAAAGCAGATGAAATAAAAACTAAGTTAATGCCAAAAGAGAAAAAAAGCTTTAATTTGCTTAAAAATCAGCTTTTTGAAAGTTTGAAAATGTCTATAACTTCCATTGTAGCACACAAGCTACGCTCTTTGCTTACTATGCTTGGTATTATCATAGGCATAGCTTCAGTAGTTTGCGTGGTTGCTTTAGGACTTGGAGCCCAACAAAATATACTTGCTTCTATTAGCTCTATTGGGACTAATACCATAGAAGTTGTTTCAGGGCGTGGTTTGGGAGATATTCGATCAGGTAGAACAAGGCTTAATTTAAGCGATTTAAAAACCTTAAGTTATTTGCCTTATTTAGAAGCAGTAGAAGCAGATGTGGGTAAAATAGGGGTGGTAACTTATAAGAATAATTCTTTACAAGCTAGAATTTATGGAGTAGGACCAAATCATCTAAGACTTAGGGGTTTTGTGATGGTAGATGGTAGGTTTATTAATAATGAAGATATAAAAGATAATACTAATATTTGCATTATAGATGAAAATGCTTTGAGAATTTTATTTGATAATATCAGCGTTAAAGATGTTTTAGGTAAAAGCGTGATTTTTAACAAGCAACCTTTAACCATAGTTGGTGTTTTAAAAAAAGAAAGAGATAATAAAGGCTTTAGAGCTGATGAAAATACCATTAAAATTTATACTCCTTATTCTACTTTGATGAATAAAATCACAGGAGATAAACAAATAAGAGCCATAGTAACTAAGGTAAAAGATGAGATAAATCCTGCTTTGGCTGAGGAGGCTATGGTAAAAATTTTAGAGATTAAACGCGGAAAAAAAGATTTTTTTACTATAAATTCTGACGCGATTAAAAATGCCATTGAGGAAAATACTGCTACTTTGACTTTACTTATTTCTTCTATTGCAGTGGTATCTTTGATAGTAGGTGGTATTGGTGTGATGAATATCATGCTTGTTTCAGTAAGTGAGCGCACAAGAGAAATTGGAGTTAGAATGGCTATTGGAGCTAGAAAAGAAGATATTTTAATGCAATTTTTAATTGAAGCTGTATTGATTTGTTCTTTGGGAGCTATTTTTGGAGTAATGCTTTCTTTTATTATCATTGAAGTATTTAATTCTTTAAATTTTGGTTTTACGATGATACTTTCATTAAATTCAGTATTTTTAGGGCTTTTAAGTTCAGTTTTAATCGGAGTGGTTTTTGGATTTTTTCCAGCAAAAAATGCAGCAAATTTAAATCCTATTAGTGCTTTATCAAAGGAATGAGATGAGAATATTTTTATTATTTTTTATAGCCTTTTTTTTAAATGCCTGCGTAGGAGTAAAATTAGAACAAGTATCTCAAGAACAAATAAAAAAAGAATATTTTGAAGATTTTAACGCAAGCAAGGCTTGGTGGGAAAAATATAACAATCAAGACTTAAATAATATCTTAAAAGCTATTATTGATAACAATAAAGACTTAAATATAGCAAGGATTAATTTTTTAAGTACCTTAGCTAGATATAAGCTTTTAAATTTAGATCTTTATCCTACTTTGAGTGGAAATTTTGGTGCAAATATAAGAAAAAATTTAAACAATGGCACAAAAACGCATAGTTTTTCAAATGGCATTATGTTAAATTATGAGCTTGATATATATGGCAAAATTTCAGATCAAGTTGCTAGTTCTGAATTTTTAGCAAAGGCGAGTGAGTATGAGTTGCACTCTTTAGAGCTTGATACGATTAATTTAGCGATAAATAGTATTTTTGAATTTATTTATTTCAATGATGTAGATCATTTATTAAACAAACATTTAAAAAATCTAGAGCAAATGCTAGAAATTTATACTACTAAACTTAATTATGGAAAAGTTGAATATATAGATCTTTTAAATATTAAAAAATCTTTATTAAACACTAAACAAAATATCATTACAAATTTGCAAAATAAAGACTTAACTCTTAAAAATATAAAAGACTTACTGGGTAAAGATGATGAGCATTTGATTAATAAAATGCTAAATTATACTCTTGAAGATTTTTCTTTGCAAAAAATTAATTTTGATATAGAATTAAAAATGCTTGCTTATAGACCACAAGTTCAAGCAAAACTAAATCAACTTATGGCTTCTTACAAGGATTATACAAGTGTGCAAAAAAGTATTTTACCTAGCATAAAAATATTGGGAAATTTAGATGGGAATGATAAGAATATTGATGAGAGTTTTAAATTTTTAATTTTAGGAGGCAATATCGCCATTGACTTACCATTTTTGGACTTTTATAGAGTAAAACAAAATGTAAAAATTTCTGAATTAGCATATCAAGCTCGTTTGGTTGAATATAAAGATGTATTACAAAGAACTATCCATGAATTTAATTTTTGTTATGAAAATGACAAGTATTATAATGATTTGTTAAAATTAGTAAAAAATATCAATATTAATCAAGAAAAAATTACACAGCTATATTTAGAAAAATATGAATTAGGTCGCAGTGAACTAAAAGATTATCTTGATGCGGATGCTTTGCTTATAAATTCACTCCAAGAGCTTAGCAGAGCAAAGCTATCTTTGCTTAAAAATATTAATTTGTATCATAATATTGTTTTAATTTCAGAGTAAAAAAGACTAAAAGTGTTTCATTTTGTAATATTATAAGAAAAGAGTGTTGCTTATTTGCGTTGTTTTAAAGTCATTTAGAATACAATTGATAAATAAATCAAACAAAGGAGAATTATGAAATTTGATTTTTATGCAACGCTAGTTACTATGGTTATAGTATTGCTTTTAGGCGTATTTGTCATTAAAAGGGTAAAATTTCTTCGTGATTATAATATCCCTGAGCCAGTTGTTGGTGGTGGGATTGCTGCGATTATTCTTTTGATCTTACATAGTTTCTTCTCATTGGATATTAAATTTGATGAATCTATGAAAGATCCTTTAATGCTTGCATTTTTTTCAAGTATTGGTTTGTTAGCTGATTTTGCTTCTTTAAAAAAGGGTGGAAGAAAATTAGCAATTTTTTTAGTTGTTGTTGTTGGCTTGCTTTTTGCGCAAAATATAGTTGGCATAGGTGTGGCAAGTGCTATGGGGCAAAATCCACTAATGGGACTTATAGCAGGTTCTGTTACAATGAGTGGCGGTCATGGAACAGGTGCAGCATGGGCAGCTGAATTTATTAAAGAACCTTATTTTTACTCTAGTGCAACTACTGTTGCTATTGCTTGTGCTACTTTTGGGCTTATTTCAGGTGGTATTATAGGTGGGCCTGTTGCAAGATATTTAGTCAATAAATATAAGTTAGTAGTTCCAAAGCAAAATGATGATAAAGATGCGATTTTAAATTTCCAGTCTCCAGAAAAAGAAAGACTAATCACACCTTCTTCTTTTATAGAATCTTTGGCATTAATTGCTTTATGTTTATTAATAGGTAGTGCTTTGTCTACTTATATTAAAACAAATACAGGTTTTACTTTACCAACTTTTGTGTATTGTCTTTTTGTAGGTGTGGTTTTAAGAAATGTTTTATCAGCTACAAAAATTCATCATGTATTTGATAGAGAAGTATCAGTTTTAGGTAATGTAAGCTTGTCTTTATTTTTAGCTTTAGCTCTAATGACTATTAATCTTTGGGATTTAGTAACTCTTGCACTACCGATGTTGGTAATTTTAGCTGTTCAGGTTGCTATGATGGCTGCTTATGCTATATTTATCACTTTTAGGGTATGTGGAAAAGATTATGACGCAGCAGTTTTAGCAGCAGGACATTGTGGTTTTGGTTTGGGTGCTACTCCAACAGCTATGGTAAATATGCAAACTGTAACAAATCACTATGGTATGAGCCATATGGCATTTATTATTGTACCTTTAGTGGGTGCGTTTTTCATAGATATAGTAAATGCTTTAGTGATTAATGCTTTCTTGTATCTACCATTCTTTCATTAAAATCATCTAGCACTAAATTGGTGCTAGATTAAATTTTCTTATCTTTACTTTTGCATAAATGATTTAAAAAGCACTCTTTGCATAAAGGATTTTTAGCTTTACATGTATAACGCCCAAAAAGCACCATAGCTTGATGAAGATAGTTTAGATTATCTTTAAAAATTTTAGTTAAGTCTTTTTCGGTTTCTTCAGGAGTTTTGGCTTTGCTAAGATTAAGTCTGTGTGAAACTCTAAATACATGGGTATCTACAGCCATGCAATTAGCCCCGCACCATTCTATCATCACTACATGTGCAGTTTTTTGTCCTACACCTGCTAGAGTTTTCAAATCTTGCTCGTCCATTGGAATTTCACCATTAAATTGCTCGCAAACTGCTTGAGCCATTTTGATTAAATTTTGTGCTTTATTATTATAAAATGAGCAAGAATTAATCAAAAGTTTTAAAGAAGATAAATTTGCCTTAGCTAAATCTTGCACACTAGGGTAAGCTTTAAATAAAGCAGGTGTGATGAGATTAACCCTTTTATCAGTACATTGAGCTGAAAGCATAACACAAACTATAAGTTCATAAGCATTACTAAAAACTAATTCTGTTTTTGCTTGTCCAAAATGTTTTAAAAATAATTCTTTAATTTCTAAATTTCTTTTCATAAACTTATTGTATGTTAATCGGCTTTAAATAAAGTTTAGATATAATAAAATTAACAAAACTATTTCAAAGGAAAAACAATGAAAAAAATTTCTTTAGTTGCTGCGGCTTTATTAACAGGTTTGAGTTTAAATGCTGCGGTGGTTGCAACCCTTGATGGAAACAATATTAGCGATACAGAAGTAAATGAGTTTTTTGCTCCTATGTTAAGAGGTGCTAAAATCACTGACTTACCAGCTGAACAAAAAAAAGCAATCATTGATCAATATATCATCCAACAACTTGTATTAAAAGACGCTAAAGCTCAAAAAATAGAAAATGATCCTTCATATAAAGAAGAATTAGAGCGTGCTAAAGAAGCTATCATGGTAAATATCTATCAAAAGAAAATTTTTGATTCTATCAAAAATGATGATGCTAAGGCTAAAAAATACTATGAAGCAAATAAAGATAAATTTACTAAACCAGCTCAAGTAAAAGCTAAGCATATTTTGGTAACTAGTGAAAAAGAAGCTAAAGATATTATTGCCGAGCTTAGTAAGTTAAGTGGAAAAGCTTTAAATGATAAATTTGCTCAACTTGCAAAAGAAAAATCAATCGACAAAGGTTCTTCAGCTCAAGGTGGTGATCTTGGATGGTTTGCTGAATCAACTATGGTAAAACCATTTGCTGATGCAGCTTTTTCTATGAAAAAAGGTACTATTTCTAAAACACCAGTAAAAAGTGATTTTGGATATCATATTATTTTAAAAGAAGATGCTAGAGCGAAAAGTACTATGAGTTATAATGAAGTAAAAGCAGGTATTGAAAGCAATATCAAAATGGAAGAATTTAAAGAACTTATGAATAAAAAAGCTCAAGAGCTTCGTCAAAAAGCAAAAGTGGAATATAAATAATGGGTGTATTAGATCTTGTCAAACCAGGTGTTTTAAGTGGCGATGATCTAAATACCGTATATAATTATGCAAAAAAAGAAGGATTTGCTATCCCTGCGGTAAATGTCGTGGGGACAAATTCTATTAATGCGGTTTTAGAAAGTGCTAAAAAAGTTAATTCACCTGTGATTATTCAATTTTCAAATGGTGGAGCTAAATTTGTAGCAGGAAAAGCTTGTCCAAAAGCTGATGTGCTTGGTGCTATAAGTGGTGCAAGACATGTGCATTTAATGGCAAAAGCTTATGGAGTTCCAGTAATTTTACACACAGATCATGCTGCTAGAAAATTACTTCCTTGGATTGATGCTTTGATTGAAGCAAATATTGAGTTTAAAAAAGAAACAGGTAAGCCTTTGTTTAGCTCTCATATGATTGATTTAAGTGAAGAGGATTTAGAAAGTAATCTAGGCACTTGTGAGAATTATTTAAAACAAATGTCTGAGCTTGGAATTTCTTTAGAGCTTGAGCTAGGATGTACGGGTGGTGAAGAAGATGGAGTGGATAATACTAATATTGATAATGCAAAATTATACACTCAGCCTGAAGATGTAGCATTAGCTTATGAGAGACTTTCTAAAATTAGTGATAGATTTTCAATTGCAGCTAGTTTTGGTAATGTACATGGAGTATATAAACCAGGAAATGTGATTTTAAGACCTGAAATTCTTAAAAACTCTCAAAATTATGTAAAAGAAAAATTCAATCTTGGTGAAGATAAACCAATCAATTTTGTTTTCCATGGTGGCAGTGGTAGCGATATAGAGGATATCAAAGCAGCACTTAGCTATGGTGTAATTAAGATGAATATTGATACAGATACACAATGGGCTTTTTGGGATGGTGTTAGAGAGTATGAGCTTAAAAATAAAGCTTATTTGCAAGGCCAAATTGGTAATCCAGATGGAGAAGATAAGCCAAATAAAAAATATTATGATCCAAGAGTATGGCTTAGAGCGGGCGAAGAGAGTATGATCAAACGCTTAGAGTGCGCTTTTAGCGATTTAAATTGTATCGATAGAAACTAAGAGTTTTATAACTCTTAGTTGATTTTCCTGTGAAGATTTTAAATTTTTAGAGTAAAATTAACAAAGGTTTATAAAATGGAAGTTAAAACAACTGATGATTTTTCTGATCTTGTATTACCTGAAGGAAAAGGTAGCACAGGAATTGTTGCTTATTTAAAGATTATTTTTATCCCTGCTATATTGTATATTTTAGTGCTTTTAGGGTATTTTGGAAAGATTGATTTTAAAGTAGAATTACATAGTGTTGTAATGATAGGGATTATCTTTTTAGTGGCTTTGATCTTTGCTAGACATAGCGCTGATTATGCTTCAAGTATTTTTGAGCAACAAAAAGATGAATTTAAGCTGATATTAAAACGCTATATTATGAAGCATTTTTTAGTTATAGGTAAAGAAACAAAGTCAAATGCTAGTTTTGATGATTTTGCATATGCTTATGTGAAAGATTTGAGAAATGAAAATTTTGCTTCTGTGGGTGCAGCTATTTTTCCTATGCTTGGTATTTTAGGAACTTTTATAAGTATAGCCATGTCTATGCCAAATTTTAATTCAAGCGACACAGCAGGCTTAGAACAAGAGATTTCAGTTTTATTAAATGGAGTAGGAACAGCCTTTTATGTATCAATTTATGGAATTTTCTTAGCACTTTGGTGGATATTTTTTGAAAAATACGGTAGTAGTAAATTCCAAAAACTTCTAAATCGTCAAAAAAACGCAACAAGCGATTTTTTCTGGTCTAAAGAAGAAATTGATAGAAAATATCTTCAAGAAAGTTTGCAACATTTTGAAAAAATAGGCACGATTTTTGAACATGTAAGCAATGAGGAATTTTTTAAAGAACTAGATAATACAATAGATAGAAAATTCAAAGTTTTTCAAGAACTTGTAAATGCTGAAGAAAAAGCTGTAAGATTAAGCAGTGAGCATGTAAAACAAACTATGAGTGATTTATCTAAAACCCAAAGAGAGCAAAAAGATATAGTTAAAACTTATAGCGAGATTGCAAATGCGGTAAATATGTTAAATTCAAACATAAAAGATCTAACTTTAAGAATTTCAGAGCAATATAATAGACTTTTAGATGTGAGTTCAGATAAGATTGTGCATTTAGATAAAAGTGTGAGTGCTTTAGATGAAAAGGTAAATAATTTTTCAAATAATATTGAAAAATATCAAAATCTTATGCTTGATAATCAAACTAAGCTTTTTGAAGGCTTTAGGGCAAGTATTATAGAAGGTATGCATACTTTTAAAGAAGCTTATGAAGATGAAAAAAATATTGACGAAAAAATTTCACTAATGCAAGAATTTAAAGAAGAAAGCAAAGAATTAGATGAGCAAACCACACAAGTTATTGCAAAGCTTGAAAATCAAAAAGAAGATGAAAAAATAGATGATAAAAAATAATTCTAGCAATGAAGAAAATAATTTTTGGATAGCTTATGCAGATTTAATGGCAGGCTTGCTTTTTATATTTATTTTGCTTATTGGGGCTATAGTTGTTAAGTATGTTTTAACTCAAAGTGATTTACAAATCATAAAAGAAAATTTGCAAAAACAAGAAGAACGCTTAAGAGAGAATAAAGAAGAATTAAATCAAAAAGAAGATATTTTAAAAAGTCTTAGCCAAAAATTAAGTAATACTTCAAGTACACTTGATAATATCAACAAACAAAAACAAGCTTTAGAAGCTAATATTACTAAACTTAATCAAGATTTAAATTCAAGTTTAGATGAAAAAGATCAGCAAATTTTTGCTTTACTTGAAAGATTAAATAAAAAAGATGAGGAAATTAAAGAATTAGAGCGTAATTTTGATGAGGCGAAAAGCAAAATCAAAGAACTAGGATTAATCAAAGAAAATACCATCAAAAATCTTCAAGCAAAATTTGATACTAATATTACCTTAGATTCTAATACAGGTGCGATAGTTTTACCTTCTGAAGTGCTTTTTGATACAAATTCTTTTACTCTAAAAGCTCAAGCAAAAGAGAATTTAAAGGCAATTTTAACACAGTATTTTGACAATATCTTAAAAGATGAAAATATCTTAAATAGTATAGAAAATATAGTCATAGAAGGGCATACGGATAGTGCAGGCTCTTATATATATAATCTTGATTTATCACAAAAAAGAGCTTATGCTGTGATGAGTTTTATACACTCATTTTACAAAGATCCAAGATTGCAAAAACTTTTAATGGCAAGTGGTAGATCTTATTCTGATGTAATTATGAAAGATGGTAAAGAAGACAAAGAGGCAAGTCGTAGAATAGAGATTAAGTTTAATATCAATACAAATAATGCTTTAGAAAAGGTTGAAAAATACCTTGATAGCAAGTAGAATTGATGTTTTAAAATACAATGATTTTGAATTTTTACTCAAAAGAGATGATTTACTAGGTTATATTAATGGAAATAAGGCTAGAAAACTAGCCTTTTTTGAAAAAAATAAACATTTATTTAAAAAAAGACAAAGATTTATTTCTTTTGGCTCCTCTCAAAGTAATGCTTTAGTTGCTTTAGCTAAGTTTTGTTACGAAAATGATTTTTTGCTCATTTTTGTTTGTGAAAAAATGAGTTCTTTTTTAAAAGAAAATCCCCATGGAAATTTAGAATTTGCATTAAAACACAATGTGAAGTTAATAGAAAATATAAATTATCCCACAAGAAGACTGCAAGCTTTAGCCTTGAAAAAAGATGATGATATTTTTATAGAAGAGGGTGTAGCTATAAAAGAAGCTGAATTTGGATACCAGCAACTAGCCTTAGAGCTTAGTGAGCAGTTAAGTGAAAATGTAAGTATTTTTTTACCTTCAGGTACAGGAACTTCTGCGGCTTTTTTGGCTAAACATAGTAAATTTAAAGTTTTTACATGTGCTTGTGTGGGCGATAGTGCATATTTAAAAGAGCAAATTTTAAGCTTAGAGCCAAATTATGATTTTGGTAATTTAACCATATTAAATTCACCTAAAAAATATCATTTTGCTAAGCCTTATTTGGAATTTTATGATCTTTATAAGGATTTAAAAAAAGAATGTGGAGTGGAGTTTGATTTGCTTTATGATATGGTGGGTTTTAAAACTTTATTAGCTCATAAAGAGCAATTTGGTGGAAAAATCTTATATATCCATCAAGGAGGCCTTGAAGGAAATATAAGCATGTTAAAGCGTTATGAGTATAAATTAAAAAATTCCAAAATAAAAAATCACTAAGATAATCAAAGGTATAATAAATTTAACATAATAATACCATAATTTAAAAATACTTCCTTTTAGGGTATTTTGATTGGAAAGTTCATAAATTGCATCTTTTTTAAGCACCCAACCTACATAAATACAACAAAAAAATGCGGTTAAAACAAAGAATATATTTCCACTAATAAAATCAAAGCTATCAAAAATATTTTTTCCCTTGATGATAGTAATATCTCTTAAAGGACCATAAGTAAGTATGCATGGTAAATTTCCCAAAACAAAAATACTTCCAAGTGTTAGATTGATAGCAGTATTTTTAGCTAGTTTAAATTTTTCCTCTAAAACACTAATGATTACTTGATAAATTGGCAAGCTTGTAGTAAGTGCAGCGATGATTAAAAGCAAAAAGAAAAACACACAAATTATACTTCCAAAAGGTATATGTGAAAATGCAACAGGTAAAGTTTTAAAAACCAAAGATGGCCCACTATCAGGGGTTAAACCTACGCTAAATAAAGCAGGGAAAATCATAAATCCAGCAAGCACTGCTATGAGGGTGTTTAAAATTCCTGTATAAACAGAAGTTTTGATTAAATTCTCATTTTTCTTAAGGTGAGATGATAAGGTTATCATTACACCAAAACCCAAAGATAAGGCAAAAAATACTTGTCCTAAAACATCTATAAACAATTTAGGAGTGATTTTAGAAAGATCAGGAGTAAGGTAAAATTTCACACCCTCACTTGCTCCTTCGAGAGTTAAATTGCGCGCAACAACAACCAAAAGACAGATAAATAAAAATGGCATAAGGTATTTTACTGACTTTTCTATGCCATCAATCACACCTTTTTTTAAGATAATCCAATTAATTATCACAAATATAGTAGTAAAAATTCCTATTAATAAAGGATTATTTTCTATAGTAGAGCTATAAAATTCGCTTGTATATTGAGCGTTAATGGGACTTGAAAGATTAAAATCGCCTATGATAATTTTAAAAATATAAGCTAAAACCCATCCGCCTATTACCATATAATAAGCCATGATTCCAAAACTACCTAAAAGTCCCATATAGCCAACACCTTGCCAAGAATTAGATATTTTAACTCCATCGCTTGTTTTTCCGCCAAAAGCATCGACTGAATTTAGCATTCTGCGTCTTCCTATGACATTTTCGACCAAAATCACAGGAATTCCTATAAAAATCATAGCTATACAAAAGGCCAAAACATAAGCACCACCTCCATTTTCACCCACTAAATATGGAAAACGCCAAGTGGCTCCAAAGCCAATAGTCGCTCCTGCTACTGTAAGGATATAAGTTAGCGTATTGCTCCAAGTTTGTCTTTGCATGCTTTTTCCTTGCTAAATTTAAATAAAAAATATTTTAAGATAAAAAATAATACCATTATGCCAAATTTTTATTTATTTTTTTATCAAATTAAAGGAAAATCCATGCAAAAAAAGAAAATTTTGTTTTTAGGTGCAGGATATGCTACTTTATCGGCTATAAAAGCCTTACCTGATGAGTTTTTTGAAAAAGCACAAGTGAGTTTAATTAATAACAATTCTTATCATTATCATACTATTTTACTACACAAAGTAGCTTCAAATGAAGATATTTATAGTTCAAAATATGATCTTTTGCCTTTATTAAATCCAAAAATAAACTTTATTCAAGATGAAGTTTTAAAAATTTCTAAAGACAAAGTTTTTACTAAAAATAATGAATTTGACTTTGATATTTTAGTATGTGGGCTTGGTTTTGCGAAGGAAACTTTTGGTATTAAAGGTATGCAAGAATATGCTTTGAGTATAGACAATTATGAAAATGCTTTAAAAATTAATGAAATAATATATGAGAAAATAAAAAATTACAAAACCACCCAAAATGAAGATGATTTAAAAATCGCAGTTTGTGGTGGGGGTTTAAGTGGGGTTGAATTTGTAGCTTCTTTAGCTAAAGAGCTTAAAATATTTTGTCAAAAAGAGCAAATTTCTTATGAGAAATTAGAACTCTCTATTATTGAAGCTATGGATCAAATTTTACCTATGTTTGATAAAAGTTTGGCTCTAAAAGCAAAGCAAAGACTAGAAGCACTTGGTGTGAAAGTATATGAAAAATCTAAAATTATAGAATGTGAAAAAAATGGTATAAGGCTTGATGGGGGAGAATTTATTAAAGCTAATACTATCATTTGGACTGCAGGAGTTAGAGGTAATAGCGTTATAGAAAATAGCTCAGATTTTCCAAGCACAAGATCGCGTATAGAAGTAGATGCTTTTATGCATCCATTAAATGTTGAAAATTCATCAAAATACTTTTTTATAGGCGATAATAGTTTATTTAAAAACCCTAAAACTAACACTCCATATCCTCCAACAGCCCAGCTTGCATTAAGAGAAGGAGCTTATGTGGCTAAAGCTTTAATGGCTATGATTGATGAGAAAGATTTTAAACAAGAATTTTCTTTTGTGAGTGGAAATACCGTTTGTTCAATAGGAAAAGATTATGCAGTTGGCACGGTTTTACATAAACCAATTAGTGGTCTTTTGGCAATAAAACTTAAAATTTTTATAGAAAAACTATGGCAATATCAGCTTGAAGGATTGAAAGGTTTTTTGAAATAAAATTAATTTTAAATAGAGTCCTTTAAGGAACTCTATTTAAAAATTCATTTGCATCTACATAGCCTATAATGCGTCTTTTTTCTTCACTTTTGTTAAAAAATATCATCACAGGAGGTCCAAAAACTCCAAATTCTTTCATAAGAGCTAAATCTTCTTGGCTATTATGTGTTACATCTGCTTTTAAAAGTGTATAATTAGCAAGTAAATTTTGTACTTTAGCATCTGTAAAAGTATATTCTTCTAAGAGCTTGCAGTTTTCACACCAAGCGGCTGTAAATTCAAGCATAACAGGTTTGGTAGAATTTTGTAATTCTTGCTTAAGTTCTTTTAAATTTTTAATGGTTTTAAAACTTAAACTAGGGCTATTTTCTTTTGAAGCAAGGTTAAACTCAAGAGGTTTTAGTAAGCTTTTTGAACCCATTGAGCCGCCTAAAATTAGGCTTAAACTATAAGCTAAAATTAAAATCATACTTGCTTTTTTAAATTTATCAAAATTAGTTTTAGCTTCATCAAATAAACCCATAAAACTAACAAAAAATACCCCTATAATTCCATAAAGTATCAAAATGATATTTGCACTAAGTATTCTTTCTAGCATCCAAACTGCCATAATGAGCATGATAAAACCAAAGAAAATCTTTATCTTAAGCATCCAAGCCCCACTTTTTAAAAGATTTCCTCCAAGACCTATTAAGAGTAAAGGCATGCCCATACCAAAACTCATCACAAATAAAGAAAGTCCTCCTAAAAATACATCACCACTATTAGTAATATAAAGCAAAGCTCCTGCTAAAGGTGCAGCCACGCAAGGTCCTACAATAAGAGCTGATAAAAAGCCCATGATAGCTATACCAAAAACCCCGTTTTTGCCTTCTATTTTTTTATTGATAAAATTTTGAAATTTAAGTGGCAGTTGTAATTCATAAAGGCCAAACATAGAAAGTGAGAGCAATACAAAAATGCCTGCAAAAGTAATGATAATCCAAGGTTGTTGTAATAAACCTTGTACATTAGCCCCTGCAAGGCCTACTAAAGCACCTGCTATAGCATAAGCTAAAGACATAAAAAAGACATAGATAAAAGATAAATAAAAGCTATGTTTTTTAGATGGTTTGTCTTTGAGCTTCATTGCAATTAATGAAGAAAGAATAGGTATCATTGGTAAAATGCAAGGAGTAAATGCTAGTAATAAGCCATAACCAAAGAAAGTCAAAAGTGTGATAAATATATTTTGTGTGCTTAAATCATTAGCAATTTGCTCATCTTCGTTTTGCTTTTTAAATTGATCTTTAGTTGATTTTATAGCATAAATTCCATTTTGTTTATTAAGCTCATAATTTACATATACAGGACGATAGCATAAACCTTCTTCTGAACAACCTTGATAAGCTAGGGAAAGTTTTGCTTTGTTGTTTTTAATAAAATCATCTAATAATAATTGAGGTATGAAAAGTTCAAGTTGGCTAAAAATTACTTCTTTGTTTTCTCTAGTTTGAGTTTGTGGGAAATTTAATAAAGAAGTAATATCATTAGAGTCTAATTCTACTTTAATTTGATCTTTATAAAGATAAATTCTATCTGCAAGATTGATTTTTAAAAAAATTCCTTGATTGTTGCTGTGAGTATTGAGTTTAAAGGCTTCATTAAGTGATAATACTCCATTGTTAGCAAAAGCTAAATTTAAAAAAATAAAAAATACCGCTAAAAAACGCATTTTTCTCCTTGAAATTGAAAATTAAATTTGTTTTATTTTACTTATTTGTGGTAAATTTAAGTTAATAATTATCCTAATTAAGGAGTTTGTTGTGGATAAGGATAAATTTACTCTTATTAAAGTGAAAAAATCAACACTTGAGTATGAAAGCGAACTTAGAAGATTACAAATTGAGCTTTTAAAATTTCAAAATCATGTCAAAGATAAAGGATTAAAAGTTTTGATTTTAATTGAAGGGCGTGATGCAGCAGGAAAAGGTGGTGCTATTAAAAGATTAATTGAACATTTAAATCCTAGAGGTTGTCGTGTGGTAGCACTTGAAAAACCAAGTGATGTGGAAAGAACTCAGTGGTATTTTCAGCGTTATGTGACACATTTGCCTGCAGCAGGAGAGATAGTAATTTTTGATAGATCTTGGTATAATAGAGCGGGGGTGGAACCTGTGATGGGTTTTTGTACTCCAAATGAGCATAAAAAATTCTTGCGTGAGGTGTCTTCTTTTGAAGAAATGCTACTTGATAGTGGAATTTTGTTTTTTAAATTTTATTTTTCAGTTTCCAAACAAGAGCAAAAAAGGCGTTTTGAACAAAGGAGAACAGATCCGCTAAAACAATACAAACTTTCTGTTGTTGATGAAAAATCACAAGAATTATGGGATAAATACACTCTAGCCAAATATTCTATGCTTTTAGCTTCTAATACACCAAAATGTCCTTGGGTGATCATTAATTCAGATAGTAAAAAGAAAGCAAGGATAAATTTATTTAAATATCTACTTAATTCTTTAGAATATCCAAATAAAATTAAAAATAAGTATTTTAAATATGATAAAAAATTAGTCCGTAGCGGTGAGGAAGAAATTCGTAAGATGGAACTTAGTTTAAATGATGAAAAACTTAAAAAATTTGATAAAAAATAAAGGCTAGAATTGAATCATCTTTTTATAGTGCGTAATAAATTTAATGAGCATAAAAAAATCAGTCCAAAGGTGTTTGCGGTTAATGCCTTTTTGCTAGCATTTTTATTGTTTTTATTTTTTTATTTATCTTTTTTAAGTGCTAGTTATAATTTTGATTTTATGGCAATTTATGAGTATAAAAACAAAATGATACAAGGTTTTTTTACGAGTTTTTTTATTAGTGTTTTGTCTTTGATTGTAGGTGTGATTTTTGCTTTGATTTTGTGTTATATGAGTCTTTGTAAAATCGTGCTTTTTAATATGTTTGCAAGAGTTTTTATAGAGCTTATTAGAGGCACACCTTTGCTAGTGCAAATTTTATTGATTTATTATATTTTTGCAGATAATTTGGGGCTTGATAATCGCTATGTTTGTGGAGTTTTGATTTTAGCTTTATTTGCTAGTGCTTATATTTGTGAAATATTTAGAGCAGGGATTTTAAGTGTTGATAAAATGCAATATGAAAGTGCTAAGGCTTTAGGTTTGAGTGAGTTTGAAATTTATAAAAGTGTGATTTTTCCTCAAGCTTTAAAAAATATCTTAGCACCACTAAGTGGACAACTTAGTAATTTGATCAAAGATAGCTCTCTTTTAAGCGTTATAGCTATTTCAGAATTAACTCAAAATGCTCAAGAAATTAATGCTTTTACCTTTTCTACTTTAGAAATTTATATTCCCTTAGCGCTTTGTTATTTGGTTTTAACTTTACCTATTTCTATGTTTTCAAGAAAGCTTGAAAAGAGTTTTTCTTAAAAGAAAAACTCAAGCTTTTGTTCTTTGAAAACTTCTTGCATATCTTTGAGATATTTTTGACTTAGCTTATCAAAAAGACCATTTTTTTTAGATTTTAAAATAAACTCATTGAGCTCTTCTTTTAATTTGGTATTGTTTTTATTTAAAGCTATGGCCCATTGCTCAGGTGTTTTTTCAAAAGGGGTAAAAATAGCTTTTGTTTGCTCAGGATGTTTTTTCCATGCTTTATAAATACTCATTTGATCATAAATAAAAGCATCAGCTTTTGCTTGAATGACTTCTAAAATAGCTGCATTTTCTTTATCAAATACTAATATTTTTGCATTTTTAAGATTTTTTTGAGCATATAAATGCGCACTTGAACCTCTTTTTAAAGCAAGGATTTTTCCTTTTTGATTTAAATCTTCTATGGAATTAATATTTGATTTTTTAGCGCTTAATATCGCTAAATTTGCCTTAGCATAAGGCAAGGTAAAATCTATTACTTTTTTTCTTTGCTCGCTTATACTCATAGAAGACATGATTAGATCTATTTTTTGAGTTCTTAAAGCAGGTATAAGTCCATCCCAAGCTATGTTTTGAATTTTTAAATCATAGTTTTTTTCTTTGGCAAAGGCTTGTAAAAACTCTACACTAATACCACTTGGATTGCCTTTAGTATCACTCATTTCAAAAGGAGGGTAGGTCAGTTCCATACCTACGATTAATTCTTTTGCATGAAGTGTAAAAAATAAGCTTAGTAAAAAAAGTATTTTTTTCATTTTTTAACTCCAAATTTAGCTAAAGCTTTCTCATAATCTTCTTTTGTGTCTATACCTATGCTTTGACTTTGTATTTTTAACATTTTGATTTTTTTGCCATTTTCTAAGACTCTTAATTGTTCTAATTTTTCACATTCTTCCAAAGCTGAGTTTTTCAAAGTACAAAATTCTTGTAAATTTTTAACCCTGTATGCATAAATTCCAAGGTGAGCTTTGAAATTTTGTTTATAATTTGCCCTTTCATAAGGAATTTTAGATCTTGAAAAATATAAAGCATAATCATTACTATCAGTAACTACTTTAACCAAATTTGGATCATCACAAGCTTTCGCATCTACTTCTTTATAGCAACTACTCATAAAACACAGCTCATCTTCAAAAGCTTTTTGGCTAAATTCTTTAAAATCTTTAATATTTTGTATTTCTATAAAAGGCTCATCAGCTTGGACATTAATAATTAGCTCATTTTCATTTAGTTTTAAAATTTGACAAGCTTCGTTGATCCTATCAGTGCCACTTTCATGATTTTTGCTTGTTAAAACTGCTTTTATATTGTGTTTTTGTGCTATTTTTAAAACCTCTTCATCATCAATTGCCACGCACACTTCATCAACTTCTTGCATTTTTTTAGCTGTATAAATAAACATAGGTAAATTATCAATCTCGCATAAAATTTTATTTTCAAAACGACTTGATTTTAATCTTGCTGGTATGATTATCATTGTTTTATCCATTCTATAATAGTTTGTTTTAGATTTTTGAGTTTGCAAACTTGATTTTGCTTTTGTGTGCTTGTAAATAAGCTTGCGATATTTGGATGAATTTCTTGCTTAAATTCTTTTGCAAGTTCTTGCATACAAGCTTGTTCATTTTGACATTCTTTGTTATAAATTGCTTGATACATACTTGGGGTAAATTTACTCCATTGTGCTGTGGAAGTGATGAGTGTCGTGGTGTTAGAATCAAGCATTTTAAAGCAAGTGCAAGTATGAGGATCTAAAAGTCCTAAGTGGCTGTATTGTTTGATATATTGCATGCACTCATCATCATTGCAAAAATCAGCTTCAAAGTCTTCTTGCAAAAGCTCTAGTTCTTTTTGACTAAGCTCATAATATTTTTCATTCTTTAAAGCTTGCATAAGTTCTTTGGTGCGTTCATCTTTAAATTTATCAAAAAGCAATCTTTCTATATTTGATGATATGAGTATATCCATAGCAGGAGAAATAGTCTTTTGCAAGCTTTTATTTCTTAAATCATATTTGCCTGTATTAAAAAACTCACTTAAGATATTGTTTGAATTGGAAGCAATTTTAATTTTACCTATATTTGCTCCCATTTTTTTAGCATAATAAGCCCCCAAAGCATCACCAAAATTTCCACTCGGCACAATAATGTCTATTGTTTTATCGATTTTTAAGCTAGCATAATAATGATAGATGATTTGAAAAAGTATTCTTCCGAAATTAACTGAATTTGCAGCACTTAGACTTAACTTTTCTTCTTTTAAGGTGTTTTTAAAATCTTCATCATTTAAAAGTGTTTTTAGGACATTTTGTGCATCATCAAAATTACCTTCAATGGCTATGGATTTTAAATTGCTTGCATTTGAGTGTGTCATTTGTAAAGCTTGAGTTTTACTTGTGCCTTCATTTGGATAAATGCAAACTACTTTTATGCCTTTTTTATTTTCAAAGCTTTTTAGCGTAGCAGGCCCTGTATCGCCACTTGTAGCACACATGATTAAAAAATCATCATCTTTTTTTAAGTATTCCAAAAGCATGCCAAAAGGTTGCAATGCCATGTCTTTAAAAGCTCTTGTTGGCCCATGAAATAATTCATTAATATAAAGCTTATCATTAATTTTTCTTAAATTAATAGGGCAGGTTTTATCATCAAAACTCTCATAAGTTTTCAAAGCTTTTTCAAAAACTTCAGGCTCTAAATCAAAATCAAAAGCTGCGATAATTTTTAAAGCTAATTCTTTGTAGTTTAAATTTTTTAAAGCTTCATTATCAAGCTTTGGTAGATTAAGTGGTGCATATAAAGCATTATTAGGTGCACTAGGGCTAAGTAAGGCCTTTGAAAAGCTTACTTGGTGATTTTTATCTTGGGTTGAGTGTAGTAACATTTTTTTCCTTATTGTTAAATTTATCAATATAATCTTGCAAAATTTGCTTAAAGCTGTCTTTTAAAATAATATCAAGATGAATTAATTCTGTTTTAAAGCCAAAATCTTTTACCTTGACATAGTCTTTAAAGGTCAGCATTAAGGTATCACAATTGTGTTTTTTTAAAAGTTTTTCTAATTCTTCTTTTTGAAAAGTGTAATGATCAGCAAAAAAATAACAAGCCCTAGCTTTGATAAAATGCTCATATAATCTAAAAGGCTTTGCAATAGAGCTTATTAAAATAGCTTTTTGGTTTTCTTTTACATGAGAATAACGCACAAAATCTTCATTTTCTTTAGCTATAAAATCAGCCCTTTTAGCAAAAGATTTTGGCAAACGATAAGCCCCGCTAGGTAGGGTAAAATCAAAAAAAGGCTCATCTTTGCTTTGTAATAAAATATTAAGTTTTTTAATATGAAATTTAGAAAAAGCATCGTCTAAAAGTATGATCTTTGCTCCAAGTTCGATAGCTTTTTGTATGCCTTTAACTCTATCTTCACTTACTATCACTCCACTAATGTGCTTTGTAAGTGCATACTCCATAGCTTCATCGCCACTTTCTTTAATGCTGCATAAAATTTTATCTTTGTGTTTAACGATGATTAAGCCTTCACTTTGTCTTTTATAGCCTCTTAAGATGATAAAACAATTTTCAAATTCAGCAGCTATGGCTTTACAAATGGGAGTTTTTCCATTGCCTCCTAGGGTTAGATTACCTATGCTTATAATGGGTAAATTAAAATCAAGTTCTTTTTTAAATTTAGTATTTAAAATAGCTATAATCATATATAAAAAGCTAAAAGGTAAAAGCAAAAAGGCTAGAATTTTTTGCAAAAAATTAGGTTTAAAAAAATACCGATCAAGCCAAGTCATATGTATTCTTTAATGTTGTTGGAAGTTTTCTTTTAAAGGCATTATTTTGCACACGCTCTAAGACTAAATTTTTTAAATTCTCATCAAAATTTTCTAAGCTTTGATTATTTTCTAAAGCTTTTAAAACTTCATCTAAAACTTCATATTTATAGCCAAGATCTTTTTCATCACTTTGATTTGGCCAAAGATCAGCACTAGGGGCTTTTTGTATGAAATTTTCATGTACACCTATAAATTTAGCAAGCTCGAAAACTTCACTTTTATAAAGTGTAGCTAAAGGATTAAAAGCGCAAGCTAAATCTCCATAAATAGTTCCATAACCAAGCATAAGTTCACTTTTATTAGAAGTGCCTACCACTAAAGCATTATGCAAGGCTGAATAATCATAAAGCAAGCTCATACGCACTCTTGCAGCTAAATTCCCAAAACGTAAATGGCTTAAATCTTGACAAATTTTTTCATAAGCACAAAGTACTTCATCAATATAAATGATCTTATGATGAATTTGCAAATGATCACATAGCATTAACGCATCATCTAAATTTTCTTTTTTAGAATATTTTGTAGGCATTAAAAGCACAAAAAGTTTTTCACCTACTGCTTTTTTGCAAAGATGAGCTACTAAAGCCGAATCTATCCCACCGCTTAAACCTAAGATGAGATTTTTATCTCTTGCTTGTTCTTTTATAAAATTGATCAATAATTCTTGTAATTTTGTATAATTCATAAAAAATCTTTAAATATTAATTTTTTAAAATTATATTTGATTTAGTTAAAAGGAAGTTTATATGCGTATTTTGAAACAACCATGTGGAATGTATGAAACAAATTGTTATATTATAGATCATAATAACAAGCAAATTATCATCGATCCAGGAGAAAATGCTTATAAGTTTATCAAAGAAAATACAAGCAAACCTTTAGCTATTTTAAATACCCATGGTCATTATGATCATGTTTATGATAATGCTAAAGTTAAAATGGCTTATGAAATTCCAATTTTTATCCATAAAGATGATGCTTTTATGCTAAAAGATCCTTTTAATTATGGTTTTGAGCATTCAAGTGCTGATGTATTGATAGAAAATGAAAATGAATTTAGTATAGATGAGTTTAAATTTAAATTTCATCATTTCTCAGGGCATACTCCAGGGTGTTGTATGATAGAACTTGTGGGCGAAGATGTGCTTTTTAGTGGGGATTTTTTATTTTATCGTAGTATTGGTAGGTGGGATTTTCCTTACTCAGATGCAACTAAGATGAAAGAGAGTTTGCTTAAAGTTTTAGCTTATGAAAAAGATTTTAAGCTTTTTCCAGGGCATGGAGAAGAAAGTTCTTTAAGAGAAGAGCAAAGTGCAATTCCTGCTTGGTTAAGGTATTTTCATTAATGGATAAGGTTTTATATTTTTTAAGTTTTTTACTGATTTTAAGTGCGATTTTGAGTTTTTTTAAACCCAAAGAAACAAAAAAGAAATTTTTTCACAAATGTCCATGTTTTAGAGCAGTAGAAAATGGCTTAATGAGTAGAATTTGCATTTATGCAGGAAGTTTTGGTTTTATGTATTCTGTGCTTTATATTGGTTTTGGAGTGTATGATAAAAAGCTTTTTATGATTTTGCTTTTATCTTTTGCGATATGGTATTTTGCTTGGGTTTTAAAAAAAGAATAGCTAGAATTAGCTATTCTTAAAAATTATTTTGTATTAATATATAAAGGTTCAAAAGGACCATAACGATGTTGCTCTATACTAAATTTATCATGTTTAGCATAAGGTTTTACATCCATATCTGCAGGTTTTACATCACGATCTGGAAAGTCTTTATTTCTATTCTTTTTAATAGGTCTTGGTTGAGAATTAATATAAGCTGCCACATCATAAGCTTGTTCTAGAGTTAAGGTTGCATCATCTTTTGGCATATTTGCTTTGATATAACTTGCAGCTTTGATAAGTCTATACATGCCAGCACCTGTGTTGTAACTATCATTTCCCCATAAAGCAGGATATATGTAATAACTCATACTAGGATTATTACTTTTTATTCCCTCTCCATTTTCTCCATGGCAGGCTACGCACTTATTTTGATAAATTTCTTTACCTTTTTTAGGATCTGCTGCTCTTTTTAAAAAGGATATTTTAGGTAATCCTTGTCCTTGTGTTTTTGCTCCTACTTCTATACCTTGAGAAATATAATGCATATAAGCAAGTATGGCTTTCATTTGAGGAGAGTTGTTTGGAAGCCTTTTGCCATTCATGGATCTTTCCATACAGCCATTAATTCTATCTTCTAGAGTGATTATTTTATCCGCTCTTGCATTATATTGTGGAAAGCGTGCATAAATTCCTACAAAACCTGATTGATTTTTTATAGTTCCAGCATTAGCATGACAGCTTGAGCAAGAAAGATTATTACCTGCATAACGATTTTTAGGATTTTTTGCTTGAGGTCCTATATAGTTTGTGGTGTAATTTAAAATTTTATTACCCAAAATGACTGCTTGAGTATAAGGTGAATTTGGAAGCTTATCTTCAATGATAATACCATTTTCTATAGTATTTGGGACTTTCCATTGTGCACTTTGTAAATGGATACCTGTTTGCTTTTTTGCTTGAAGTTTTGCTTGATCAATGGCAAAAGCAGAACTCATTAAAAAAGATAAAGATAAGACAGAATATACAATTTTTTTCATTTTACCTCCTTGAACTTGTCTTATTTTCATCTTATAACTTGAAATTTAAAAAAATATTAAATGTTTTTAATGTAAAAGTATCTTTAAATACTACTATGCCGTTTTTAAAGATAAAAATGATATTATTAATATTTTTTAGAATATGTAATTAATGTTACCTTTTTATACATTTTATCAAAGGAAATTATCAATGAGAAAAAGCATAGCAGAATGGGAAAAACAGGAACTACTTTTACTTTCATTACCCCATAAAAATAGCGATTGGAGTCCTTATTTAGAAGAAATTATGCAAAGCTATGAGGAATTTATTAAAGCTGTGGCAAATTTTCAAAAAGTTTTACTTATTGCTCCAAGTGAAAAAGATTTTCAAAGATTTAAACATATAAAAAATCTAGATTTTTTTAAGTGTGATACTAATGATACTTGGATTAGAGATTTTGGTGCAATTGATGCGCGTGAAGATGATAAAATTATAGGGCTTGATTTTACTTTTAATGCTTGGGGCGATAAATTTCAAAGCACTTTAGATAATGCGGTAAATTCAAAGCTTTTTGCACAAAAATTATCTGGAAAATTAGAAAAAATTGATCTTATTTTAGAAGGTGGGAGTATTGATTTTAATGGACAAGGAGTAATGCTTACAACGAGTGCTTGTTTGTTAAATGAAAATAGAAATTCACATTTAAATAAAGAGCAAATTGAAGCCAAGTTAAAAGAAATTTTTGGCTTAAAACAAATTATATGGTTAAATCATGGTTATATAAAAGGCGATGATACTGATCATCATATAGATACTCTAGCAAGATTTATCAATGAAAACACCATTGCTTATTGTGTGTGTAAAGATGAAAATGATGAGCATTATAAACCTTTAAAGGCTATGGAAGAGGAACTTAAAAAAACAGGATTTGATTTATTAGAGCTTCCTTTACCTAAGCCTTTGTATTTTGAAGGTAAAAGACTTGGTGCTACTTATGCAAATTTTGTTTTTGTTAATGGTGGTTTGATAGTGCCAACTTATAATGATGAAAATGATGCTTTGGTATTAGAAAATTTACAAAAAGCATGCAAAGATAGAAAAGTAGTAGGGGTTGATGCAAGGGTGTTTTTAAGACAAAATGGTTCTTTGCATTGTTCTTGTCAAAACCGCTATGAAGGTCAAAGATGAATTTACAAAAAAGCGCAACTATCATTGCAAGTGTATGTGCTATTTTTTTAGCTATTATAAAATTTGCAGTAGGATTAGCTTCGGGTTCTGTTGCAGTACTTTCTAGTGCGATTGATTCTTTGCTTGATTGTGTGATTTCGGGTTTAAATTTTTTAGCTTTGAAAAAAAGTTCTCAAGGCTCTAGCAAGGAATATAATTTTGGCCTTAGTAAAATTGAAGCTTTAATGGGGCTTTTTGAAGGTCTTGTTATTAGTGGGATTGGGGTTTATATTTTTTATGAGAGTGTTTTGAAAATTCACAATCAAGAAAGTGTAGAAAAACTTGATCTTGGAATTTTTGTCATGGCTTTTGCTATGGCTGTGACTTTGTGTTTGGTGGTTTTTTTAAATTATGTTGCTAAAAAAACAAAAAGCTTGATTATAAAAGCTGATAGCTTACACTATAAAATAGATTTCTTGACTAATGCTTTAACGCTTTTAGCACTTGTGATTATAGCTTTTACAAATTATCATTTTATTGATGGATTATTTGGCATAGCTATAAGTTTATATACGATTTTTTCAGCTTTTAAAATCATTAAGGAAAGTTCTAAAATTTTATTAGATGTAGCTATTGATAAAGAACAAGTTGAAGTGATTAAACAAATCATAAGTGCAAATAAAGAAGTCAAAAGTTTTCATCATTTAAAAACTAGAAAAAGTCCTGATATGCTTTATGTTAGTGTGCATTTAGTTTTTGAACCTACAATATCACTTTTAAAAGCTCATGAGATTGGTGATGAGATTGAAGATAGCATAAGAGAACATTTTAAAGATGATTTTTGGAATATCCATATACATTTAGATCCTTATGATGATTCAGAAGAAGAAAGGAGTAAAAATGAAATTAGCGCTCATTCAGCAAGAATTTAAACAAAATAAAGAAAAAACTATAGAAAAAACATGCGAACTTATTAAACAAGCAGCAAAAGAAAAGGCTGAGCTTGTGTGTTTGCAAGAGCTTCATCAAACGCAGTATTTTTGTCAAAGTGAAAATACAAACTTTTTTGATTTGGCAAATGACTATGAAGAGGATGTTAAATTTTGGTCTAATGTAGCTAGGGAAAATAAAGTTGTTTTGGTAACTTCTTTATTTGAAAAAAGAAGTGCAGGGCTTTATCATAATACTAGTGTGGTATTTGAAAAAGATGGCTCCATAGCAGGCAAATACCGCAAAATGCATATTCCTGATGATCCTTGTTTTTATGAAAAATTTTATTTTACTCCAGGTGATTTGGGTTTTGAGCCTATACAAACAAGTGTTGGAAAGCTTGGGGTTTTAATATGCTGGGATCAATGGTATCCTGAAGCTGCTAGGTTAATGGCTTTAAAGGGAGCTCAAATTTTAATTTATCCTACTGCTATAGGTTGGTTTGATAAAGATGAAAAAGAAGAAAAACAAAGACAACTTGAAGCTTGGATAGGTGTGCAAAGAGGCCATGCTATAGCTAATGGCTTACCTGTAGTAGCTATTAATAGAGTGGGTTTTGAAAAAGATGAAAGCGGTGTGGAAGAAGGTATAAGATTTTGGGGGAATTCTTTTGTTTTTGGGGCTCAAGGTGAAGAGCTTTTTAGGGCTGATGATAAACAAGAGCTTTGTAAAATCGTTGAAATTGATATGCAAAGATGTGAAAATGTGCGTAGATGGTGGCCATTTTTACGCGATAGACGCATAGAATATTTTCATGAATTAAATAAAAGATTTATCGACTAAAAGGAGAAAAATGAAAAAAGTTTTAGTGCCTTTGGCAAAAGGTTTTGAAGAGGCTGAATTTATAGGTATAGCTGATGTTTTAAAAAGAGCAGGGGAGGCTAGTGGAAATTTAGAAGTTATTATTGCTTCACTAGATGATGAGCTTTTAGTGCAAGGAGCTAATGGAATTAGCATAAGGGCTGATGTGAGTTTGGCTAGTGTTGATCAAGAAAATTTAGATGCAATCGCTTTGGCAGGTGGATTTGAAGGTATGATGAATTTAAAAAACAATTCTCTTATCATAAAAATCATACAAGATTTACATGCTAAGAAAAAAATCGTAGCTGCTATTTGTGCTTCACCTATGGTATTGGCAAAAGCAGGGGTGATTAACGGGGAGTTTTCTTGCTATCCTGGTTGTGAAGCGGGTATTGAAGGTATAAGAGTAAATAAAGCAGTTGTAGTAAATGAAAATATCATCACAGCAGCTGGGCCTGCTACGGCTATTTTATTTGGTTTAGAGCTTGCTAAACATTTATGCTCAGAAGAAATTTATCAAAAACTTTATGATGGAATGCTTATTCCTTTAACAAAATAAACCCTCGCTAATGAGGGTTTAGCTTATATTTGTTTCATAAGCTTGGTAATTTCACCCTCATGAGGAAATCTATCTACTTCACAATTAAACAAGTCTTTTTTAGAGTAAATGATTTTACCATCTACTTCTACTATAAAATGACCACCACCTTTTTCTATGGTAGAAATTTGCGCATCTTTGAATTCATTTTGTATTTCTTCTGCAACCCTTGCAGCTTGTGGTTTGTAATTTCAAAGATTACAATAATAAATTTTTACTTCCATTTTTTACTCCTTTTTTGAAAGTAAGCTATTATACATTTTTTATGCTTGTAAGTTTTAAATTTAAGGTTTTTTTTTATAATAATAAAAAAATACAAGGAAAAATATGAGCCAATTTACACATTTACATTTACATACAGAATATTCTTTACTTGATGGAGCAAATAAACTCAAAGAGCTAGCTAAAACGCTAAAAGCACAAGGTGCAACAAGTGTTGCTATGACTGATCATGGAAATATGTTTGGTGCTATTGATTTTTATAAAACAATGAGAGCTGAAGGAATTAAGCCTATTATAGGGCTTGAAGCATATTTACATAATCACGATGATTTAAGTGATAAAAGCTCAAGACAGCGTTTTCATCTTTGTTTATTTGCCAAAAATGAAATTGGTTATAAAAATTTGATGTATTTGAGCTCGCAAAGTTATATACATGGCTTGTATTATTACCCAAGGATTAATAAAAAGCTTTTAGAGGCTCATAGTGATGGTTTGATTTGCTCTTCTGCGTGTTTGCAAGGTGAGATTAATTGGCATTTAAATACCAAGAATGAAAGAAATATAAAATTTGGCGCAAAGGGTTATGAGGGTGCAAAAGAAGCAGCTTTATGGTATAAAAAGGTTTTTGGAGATGATTTTTACCTTGAAATTATGCGTCATGGTATTGATGATCAAAAATTTATTGATGATTCTATCATCAAACTTGCTAAAGAGCTTGATATAAAAATTATTGCAACTAATGATACGCATTACACTTTTAAAGAAAGAGCGGCTGCTCATGAAGTATTTATGTGTATTGCTATGGGGGTTAAGCTTGATGATCCAGGGCGTTTAAGACATGAGGTGCATGAGTTTTATGTAAAAACGCCAGAGCAAATGAGCGAGCTTTTTGCTGATATTCCTGAAGCCATTGAAAATACTCAAGAAATAGCTAATAAATGCAATTTAGAATTAAAACTAGGCGATCCAACCCCACCAAATTTTAAATTTACCCGTGAATATGCAAAAAAATATAGTTTAAATCTAGCACAAGAAGATCAAGAATTTAGCTTTGATAATGATGATATAGTTTTTGAGTATCTTTGTAAAAAAGGCTTAGAAGAAAGACTTCAATTTATCGATGAGAGTAAGCACCAAGAGTATAAAGATAGGCTTGATTTAGAAATTAGTATTATTAAAAATATGAAATTTTCAGGTTATATGTTAATCGTTCATGATTTTATCGCCGCAGCTAAGGAAAAAGATATACCAGTTGGCCCAGGGCGTGGGAGTGCTGCGGGGAGTCTAGTTTCGTATTGTTTGAAAATTACAGATTTAGATCCTATACCTTACAATCTTCTTTTTGAAAGATTTTTAAATCCTGAGCGTGTATCAATGCCCGATATTGATGTGGATTTTTGTCAAGATAGAAGAGGGGAAGTGATTGATTATGTGATCGATAAATACGGAGCTGAAAAGGTTGCACAAGTCATTACCTTTGGTAAGCTTTTAGCAAAGGGAGTAATCCGTGATGTGGCTAGGGTTTGTGATATGAGCATACCTGATGCGGATGCTTTGGCAAAATTAGTTCCTGAAGAGCTAAAAATTACTTTAGAAAAAGCCTATGAGCAAGAACCAAAAATAGCTGAATTTGTAAATTCTCATCCAAAAGGGCGTCAAGTTTGGGATTTTGCTAAAGCGCTAGAGGGTTTAAATAGAAATGCAGGTATGCACGCGGCCGGAGTTGTGATATCTAATGAAGCTTTGTGGAATAAAGCTCCGCTTTTTAGACAAAGCAAAAACGATGAGCGCCATTTGGTAACCCAGTATTCTAAAGAATATCTTGAAGATGTGGATTTAATTAAATTTGACTTTTTGGGTTTAAAAACCCTTACAGTAATTGATAATGCGATTAAGCTAGTGAAAAAGCGTTATGGTAAAGATGTAATTTGGGAAAAGATTGATATGAATGATCCTAAGGTTTATAAAACCATACAAAGTGGTAATACCTTGGGTATTTTCCAAATAGAATCAGGCGGTATGCAAAGTTTGAATGCTAGGTTAAAGCCTGAAAGATTTGAAGATTTAATCGCGGTTTTAGCTTTATATAGACCAGGGCCACTTGATAGTGGGATGGTGGATGATTTTATCGATATCAAGCATGGTAGAAAGGCTGCAACATATGCATTTGATGATTTAAAGCCTATACTTGAAAATACTTATGGGGTTATAGTTTATCAAGAGCAGGTTATGCAAATAGTGCAAAAAATTGGTGGTTTTTCTTTGGGTGGAGCTGATAATGTGCGTCGTGCTATGGGTAAGAAAAAAAGAGAAATTTTGGATAATCTTAAAGCAGAGTATTTAGAAGGCGCTAAAAAACAAGGCTATGATGAGAAAAAGGCTGATGATTTGTTTGAGCTTATTTTGAAATTTGCTGAATATGGTTTTAATAAATCTCACTCGGCTGCCTATGCACTTATAACCTTTCAAACAGCGTATTTAAAAACTTATTATCCAAGTGAATTTATGGCTGCGCTTTTAACAAGTGAAGAAAGCAATGTGGATAAGGTCGCAAAATACATTGAAGAGATGAAAAGAATGAATATCAAGCTTTTGCCGCCAAATATCAATAAAGCTCAAAGAGAATTTAGTGCAACTAAGCTTGAAGATGGTTCTGAAGCTATTATTTATGGGCTTGGAGCGATTAAGAGTGTGGGAATTCCTGCGATAGAAAATATCATGACTATTCGCAAGGAAGAGGGCTTTAGTGATTTTGATGATTTTATAAGCTCTATTGATCCTACTAAGATTAATAAAAAAACTATAGAAAATTTAGCTAAATCAGGTGCTTTTGATGAGTTTGGTTATACTAGAAAATGCTTGGTAGATAATCTTGAGCTTATTTCAGAAACAAGTAGAAAAATTGCTGAAGTTAAAAGAAATTCTACTGCTTCTCTTTTTGGAGAAGAAGAAATAGCTGCAGATATCAAAGTAGGGCTTCATGATAGCAAGATAGAATTTGAACTAATGGAAAAACTAGGCTATGAAAAAGAAATCTTAGGAATTTATGTATCAGGCCATCCTTTAGATAAATTTGCAAGTCAAATAGAAGGTATAGAATATTTTAAAAGTATGGATTTTGAAACACTCAAAGGCGAAGGTGAGCTTTTGGTTGTAGGAAAGATTGAAGATTTTAAATCAATGATGAGTAAAAGTGGTAAAAGATATGCTAAGGCTGTGGTTTTAGACTTTTATTCTTCTTTTGATATGATTATTTTTGAAACTCAAGTAGAAAAAGTTGAAACACTTTTTAAAGAAAGCAAAGATGAAGCCTTTGCCTTTTTACTAAGATATAAAAACAATGACAATGACTTAAGCTTTAGTTTAAATGAAATTTATACACTAGAAGAAGCAAAAGAAAATGAGCTAAAATCTTTTAGTAAGAAAAAAAGCTTTGTAAAAAAAGAAAACAAAGAAGATTTTACACAAGATCCTATGAAATTTGAAGAAAATATCATAGAACTTGACATTAATAAGCTTAGTAAAGATATGGTGTATGAAATTTATGATCTAGCTAATACAAGACATAATCCGAAAGATGCTAATAATAAAAAGCTTGTGTTAAAAGTACTTGATATGGGTAGCTGCTTGCTTTATCATACAAATTTTGTTCTCTCGCAAGAATCTATGGATGTGATAGCTCAAAAATGTAAAGGTTAAATATCAGTTTAAGCTATGATTATCATAGCTTAAACTGATAATATATTGGAAATTTTTTCTATTAGCTCTTTTTCTCTTTTTTTAAGAGATTTTACATTCCACTCAGTATAATTATGTATTATATCTTGAGTTATCGTATAGCAAGTTTTAACCTTATCTTTGTTTGTATAAATTTCTTTTTTTCTAGCAAAATCATAATTTAACGCTTGAACATTTTTTCTCATAGATATTAATGTTAAATTTGCTAACGCATTAGTCCAATATTCTCTTTCATTTTCTGTAAATATTTTATCCCAATTATATTCTTTATATTTTATAGGCAATACATGTTCTATTTGTATATTTGCATCTAAAGGTATAAAACTATGATGATTATTATCTGTGGCAAAATATTCAAGCATTAGCAAGATAGGTTTATCCCACTTTTTACCATATACATAATAATATTCTAAGTTTTCCATATAATTTTCTTCCGTGTTGTTATTTTTTATATTTTCTAATATCTCATTTTTTATTTCTTGAATATTGGCTTTTTCTTTTACTAATTTTAAAATTCTAAAACTTGTTTGTTTTATTGTAGCAACTGTATTTCCAGCAACCCAATTTTTATAATAATAAGATAATAGTAATTTTTTAAGCTCATTAAAATATTTATAATTATTAAATAAAGCTGTTGTTAATATACTAGTCCAATATATTTCATGTCTTAAATATTTTAATAAATAAATATACTTATCTTCCATTTTTAATAAATCTATATATGAATTTGAAAAATTTTGTATATCATTGATTATTTCTAATGAATTTTTATTATTTTTTTTAAAATTATCTAATAATTCTTTATCTAATCTAGTTTTAGGATTTGAAGTTATAGTGTAATATAAATATACATTTAATAAAGAAAATAACTCTAAACCATTATTTTCAACATTATCATTTATGGAATTCCAAGTAGCTTTAAATATTTTTCTATCTTCATCATCTAAATTATACATCAATGATGATTTTAAAATATCAACAGGACTTAGTGGCATACCTCTATCATTTAAAACATTAAATATTTTAATAGCACTATCTTGAGATGGACAAATTATAACTGTTAATACTACTTTTTCATATATCCAAACTATAAAATCATTTATATTTATTTCTTTATATTCATTTAATTTATTTTGTAAAAGATTTTTAAAATAATAAGCATTTATAATATATTTATTATTTTTTAAATTATTTTCCATTTCTTTAATATTTTTAAATTCTTTAAAGTTTATACCTTGTAAAACATTTTGTTCAAAACTGTTTTGATTATATTCATTTGTTAGAAATCTTAACTTTCTTTTTGCTTCTTCATATCTATCTTGAATGGATTTTAATATAAAATCTTTTGCTTTATCATTTATTTGTTCCCAATATAAAGCTTTGAAAACACAAGATAAAATTATAAAAGTGGTCATTCTTTGTTGTCCATCTATAATATCAAATCTTTGGTCTTTTTCATTATTTACTAAAACTAAAGAACCACAAAAATAATTCTCATCTTTGTTATTAATATATGCATTAAACAAATCGTCAATTAAATCCGATAGATTTTCTTTATCCCAAGAATATGGTCTTTGATAATCTGGTATTTGATAGAATTTTCTATTATCAGCCAATATATCCTCTAAACTGCTTATGTTAGCTTTTATTTCCATTTTTACTCCTTTTAAAAAATTTATTCATTATATCTAAAATTTAATTTTTATTTGCTTAAAATAAAATTCCTGTTATTATTACTACTAATATAAGGATTATATCAAATAAATTATTTTTTATATAAGCGTAAATTCTTTTCATAAAAATCCCATGTTGATTTTTTCATCATCTGATTTGAGTTTTGATTCTTTTTCTAATTTTTCTAAAAATTCATCGGCGTTTTTGATTTTAAAAATTTTATTTTGTCTAAGGATTAGCGCAAAATCGCCCAAACAAATATTTTGAAGTTTTAAAAGCCTTTTTGCAATTTGTTTTTTATCAAAGCTTAAATTTAATTCTTTAGCAAAAAATTCAAAAGCCTTTAAAAGCTTTTCTTGTTTTAGTGCCTGAAATTCTATCTTTAGATCAAATCTTCTTATGCTAGCTTTATCAAGGTTTTGTAGGTAATTTGTAGAAGCTATGAAAATACCTTCAAAATTTTCCATTTGCATAAGCATTTCATTGACTAAGCTTTTTTCCCAGCTTTTATTTGCTTCATCTCTACTATAAATTAACGCATCGATTTCATCAAGTTGTAAGATAGCATTATCATTAGAAGCTTTTTTGAAAATGTTTGCGATATTTTTTTCATTATTGCCCACAAAAAGATCTAAAATATCACTAAGTTTATAAGAATGTAAAGTTTTGTTTAAAACATTAGCTAGTTCTTTGCCAAATTCGCTTTTTCCACTACCTGCTATGCCATAGCTTAAAATTCTCAAACTTGAATTTTTATTGATATTGTTTATTAGTTCTTGTAAATTTAAATCACATTCTATTAAATTTAAATCATATTTCTTGTCTTTTTTTGGCATTGAAATGCCCTGAAGTGATCTTGCTTTTAAATTTTCATTGATCAATCTTACAAATACTTCTTGGCTTTTGCCTTTAAAGATCTTAGCATTGTTTGCACATTTTAAAATAACCCCTTGAGAAAGTTCAGGATGAGAGGCTATATTTTCTATAATGGCTTCATCTATTTTTATATTTTTCTTGTTGAATAGCTTTTTTATATTTTGAATTTTCTTTTCTTTAGGCATACTTTCAAGCTCTAAAATCACATCAAAACGCCTCAAATACGCCTCATCCATGTCTTTGGAATTTGATAAAAATACACAAACGCCATTTTCTTCATCTAAGATTTTGTTGATTTTTAATTTCTCTTTTAAAGAATCATAGCAAAGGCTATCTTCACACTCATCAAAGACTATTATTTGCTTTTTTGGATTGAGTATCTTTTTAAGTGCGTAAAAATTTGAAATTCTACTTGATTTTTTATCATTTTCACAATCTTTAACGCACAATGCTTCTTTTCCAAGCTCTTTAGCTATGAGTGCGCTAAGCTCGTTTTTGCCCACACCTGCTTTTCCATATATAAAAATATTCCCCTTTTGGCGTTTTTTTAAAAAAGTAATGATAGTATTTAATTCTTCTTGTATATAGTCAAAATCATTCAAATTTAGTCTAGTTTTAGGTAAAAAATAAGAAAACTCACCCATAAGTGTAGTTTTGCTAATATCTTGAGTGAAAATGCTTTCAAAATTATTTACATCTATACCAAAGGCATCACTATCATAATAGCACAAGGCATCTAGTTTAAAAAGCATAGAATCATCACTTAAGGCTTTATTGACATCTTTTGAAGTGTGGTTGAAAATTTTTTCTATGATTTTTTTGCCTAAAGCAGTGCTATAACCTTGGTGTAAAGCAAATCTACCTTTGTTTGCATAGTAAAAAAATGCAAACACATCACATTCTGCTTGAGTAAAATTTAAGTATTTTTTAAGATAACTTAGATTTTTCTTTAAAAAGCTAGGATAGATAAATTTGGAGTATTGTTTGTAGATAAAACTAGGGATTTTACTATCTTTTTCTAGTGTATCTTCAAATTCGCTGTAAAAATCTTTTTTGATTTGTTTGCTGTTTGAGAGCATTTGTGCGTGTAGTGAGATGACTTTTACATTATGTGAGTAATAATCAAAATCCGCAATGTGAGTAAGAGTAGAAGTATTTGATTGCATTATAAACCTTTAAACTAAGATATAATATAATGCAATTATAAACAAAATAACTAGACTTTTATTGTCTAGTTATGAAAAATTATTAATATCATCACTATGTGTGTATCTATCATAAGCTAGTCTTGGTAAAAAGACTATGTGTTTTAAATTTAGACTTTGTTTTAAAGTATGGATAATTCTTTCCTTGCTAAGTGTTGGATTTTGGCTAAAAATTTTCTCACACATAAAGGCAACATCATGTTTTCTTATGAAATTACCTCCATCAAGGATTAAATTTAAGTGATTTTTTAGAGGTTTTATGGTGGTTTTTAAATGTGGATAATTTCTAAATAATCAGGATTATAAATATAACTTTTCGGCGTATTTTTATACACTAAAGGCATGAAATCTCTTAACCATATATCATTACTTGGTATTTCTTTAAAAGCGATGTTAAATTTAGTAAATTTCGCACAAGATTTTTATAAATTCTTTTATGTTTTGATGATAAAAGTGTAGAAATAGCTATCATTCATCACTCTTTAGCATGCTTAAAACTAATAACTCACCATCATAAATAATGTCATATTGTAAGATATATCCCCAAAGTTTTAATTTGCCTTGTGAATTTTCATAATGCTTTATAGCTAGTTCTTTGAGCTTTTGCATGATTTGTGTTTTATCAAGATAGAGCATATCATTACTAATAGGAAATTTAAGCACGCGTAAGTGGGATAAAAACATCAAAGTATGCAAAGGCTCGCTTTTGCGTTTAAAATTTGTTTTTATGATAGCTTTTGCTTCTTGTAATTTTATGTGTTTATCTTTTAATAAAATACTTTGTTCTAAAATTGAATTTAAAATTTCTTTATCTAAGATAAAATCAAATTTTTGTATAAATTCTAAAGAGGAATTTACCATATCATAATGTCCTTTTAAAAGCCATTCTTGTATGCTTTCGCATTTTAAAAACAAAGTTTTTGTTTTAGTAAATTTTTCTACATTGTTATAGCCAAATTTCTTTGCAAGTAAAGTCTCATCGGTGTGAGTTAGGATGTGTTTCATGGTTTGAAGCATTTTTAATCCTTTTTTGAATGATTTGAAAAATCATAGCTAAAAAAGCAGACAATGGTAGTCTATATTTTTGTAGTATAATTGTGAAAATTATTTTAAAGGCATTGTGAATGAAAAATTTTATTGAAGAATTATTAAGGGTTAATGATAAATTTGAAGAAAATACCAAAAAAGGCATGAGCGATATAAATATTTTTGAAGCTTTGGGAGTTGAGTATAAAGAAAATTATCATTCTAAATTTATATCTTATTTGATCGATCCGCATGGTGATCATTATCAAGAGTTTTTTGCAAATGAGTTTTTAAAAAAGCTTGGAAGATATACAAAGGCTGGTAAATTTAAAAATCTTACAGCCCATGACATAGAAAGCGTAGAAACAGAAGCTTGTGTAAAAGATAATAGAAGAATCGATATTCTCATAAGCTTAAAAGATAAAAGATATATCATCATAGAAAATAAACTTTATGCAAAAGATCAGCCAAATCAACTCAAAGACTACATAAAACACATAAAAGAAAAAGTTAAAAACATAGATGATTTTCATGAAAATATACTTACTATTTATTTGCATAAAAATGAAGAAGCCGAGCCTAGTAAGTATAGCTTAGGCACAAGAAATGGATTTAAAATAAATGATGATCTTATATATGATAGCTATGATAAAAAAATGAGTTTTTATCTAAAAATGGATTATAAATGGATAAAAGAGTGGATTAATGCTTGTATAGGTGTGTGTGAGAATAAAGTGAAAAACAATGAAATTGATAAAAAATTTAAAAATGATATGCAAAATGTGATTTTTACTTTAAATCAGTATAAAAACATTTTAGAATGGTATGTAACAGATGAATATGTAGCTAGGGATTATGTATTAAATTTTCTAAAAGAAAGTAAAGAAAATTTAAAAAATACTAAGGCTTTATATAGATATACTAAAAATAAAAGTGATTTTAAAGATGTAGATTACGATAAATATAAAAAAGCAAAAGAAATAGTAAGAGAGAAATGGGATGAAATTTGTGAAGAATTAGTAAATGATTTTTTTAATGAGCTTGAAAAAGAATTTGAAAAAGAACGAACTATATGTGATGAAAAATGGTTTGGATATAAGCTTGATGAGAAAAGAGTTAATTACGATTGGTTTGATTTTTATCCAAAAATTTATGAAGATGATAATGATGTGTGGCCTAGTGTGGGTGTTTTTTTTGGAAAAGGTGATTATGATAATTTTGGATTGACTTTTAAAATTAATTGTAATGAAGAGGATGAAAAATATAAAGAATTCTTTCAAAACTCAAATATAAGAAATGATAATATCTGCAGAAGTGGTGATCATTATTACTATGATGAATTTAAGATTTTTAACTTTAAAGAAAAATATGCTTTTGTGTATTGGCTAATAAATAATCATGGCAATTGGATGGTAGAATTTTCTAAAATTTTAAGAGAATTCTTGGATAAAAATACCATAAAAGATGTTTTAAAAAAGATAAACAATGAATTAAAACCAAACAAATAAGCAATCATTTGCTTATTTGATCAAGGTATTCTCCAATTACTTCTTTGACTTTATTTGCTATGAAATCAGGCTCTAAAACCTTTACATAAGGTATGTAATAATACACTAAAGGTAAAATTTCCATTTCATGAGTTATCTCAAGCTCTATTTCTATGGAGCCATCTTTGTCTTTGCCGGTGATGATTTGTGAATTTAGAGGCTTTCTTTCAAAGTATTTTCGCACAGGTTCTTCTACTAAAAGCCTTACTGTAAAAGGCTTATCAAGACTAAACCATATAGAATTTACTCTTTGAAGTTTTACTTCTAAACTCTCATCGGTTTGAAAATGCTCTTGGGTTAGGGTGATGTTTTGGATATTTTTTAAATAAAATTTTTTGAAAATATCACGTTTTTTCATGTCAAAAGCAAGTAAATACCAAAATCCACTAAAAAAGGCTAGTTTTAGAGGTTTTACTTGGAAAAGTTTATTTTCATATTTAAAGACAATTTGTGTTTTGGTGTTGATGGCTTGTTCGAGAATTTGAAAATTGCTTAAATCTTTTTCTTCTAGCTTTTCTGCATCTAGGCTAGTATGGATGGGGTTAGAGATATTTTGAGAAAGTTTAGAAAGTAGGGGATGAGCCTTAGCATAAAAGCTATTTCCAGCACTTTTTGCCATGGTATCAAGCACTTCAAGGATTATTTTTTCATCATCTTGCTCTTGAATGTCTTTGCTTGTATCGATACGCCATTTTCTTCCATTTTTAATAAGCCCCATAGGCTCAAAAACCCCTTGCATGTCTCTTTTTATGGTTTTAGCGCTTACATTGAGTTCTTGGGCTAGTTCTTTTATGGTTATGCCATTTTCAGACTTTACTAATTTTTCATATAAAACTTCAAGGCGTGTTAGTTTGGAATTTGCAATGTATTTTTTAAGATCTTTCATGATTTTTCTCTAAATTTTTTCAAAATATTAACAACAATTGCTTTATAAACAAATAAAGTCTAGTTTATAAACGCTGCAAGACTTATAGTTTGGAAATGAAAGTTTATTTAGAAAATAATATTTGAGAGTAAAAGATGATAAATATATAATTATTAGAATACAAAAGGTTGTATTTTACTAGGTTTAACTAAGAGCGATGAAAGTATAGGACAAAGCAGACAAGCTTGTAAAAAATTATATGATTTGCTATATCAACAAGATTTATCAAATATAAAATTAGAAATTACAAATA